>CALKWO010000120.1 GCA_938003875.1 uncultured bacterium | reverse complement strand
TAATCGTTATCTTTATCGTCTAAATGGGGAACTTATTTAATTCCGATTCCTAACTTCCCCATTTCGAAAAAAAATTTACCGCAGAGGCGCAGAGATCGCAGAGAAGAGAAGATTTTAAATTATACTATAAAAAATATGAATAATACGCAGAAGCAGAGACAATATTTTGCGTTATTATTCTCTCTTCTCTGCGTACTCTGCGTCTCTGCGGTGAAATCTTATGAGGAAGTTATTTAATTCTCATCGCTAAATTGGCCTAGCAATATTCCAGAGGGTATTCACTCCAGAGCTTACCATATTGCAGTGCCTGATAGGGTGGATGTTCGTAAAGGTCCTGCTCGCTCAGGTGCAAAAGCATCCTAACGAGGGATCGAATGCCGATTCCTGTTGAACCCTTGGTTACATATCCCGATGTTGCATCAGCATAGTCTACGCTAGCAATATCCAGATGCATCCATTTTGTTTCTTTTTTTAGAAAAGCTTGTAAAAATAAAGCACCTTCAATTGTGGAGGGAGGCTGGTAGCTCAGATTTTTTATATCTGCTACATCGCTTTTGAGCATATCCTGATATTCCATGTGCAAAGGCATTCTCCAGCAGTATTCTCCACTATGCCAGCAGCCTTCCTCAAAAGATTTATATAATGTATCATCATTGCTGAAAGCCGCGATAATTTTGGGGCCTAAGGCACCTAGGGCACCACCAGTCAAAGTAGCCACATCGATGATGCAATCCATTCTGAGATCTTTTTGAGCATAGCTGATAGCATCTGCAAGAATCAGGCGGCCTTCTGCATCTGTATTCAGGATTTCTACGGATTTTCCTCCATAGCTAATAAATACATCACCTGGTTTATAGGCACTGCCAGAAGGCATATTTTCTACACAAGGTATAACAGCAACGACGTGAATGTGGGCATCCATCCTCGCCAGAGCTTTGATCACTGCCATAGCGATTGCTCCGCCAGCTCTGTCTGCCTTCATTTTGTGCATATCTTTGCCAGGTTTCAGGGAAATTCCGCCGCTGTCGAAAGTAACGCCCTTCCCGATAAGACCAATGGGTTTAGAGTGTCCACCATTTCCATTGTATTCAAGAACAATCAATCGTGGTGAGTTTTCGCTTCCTTGTGATACAGCAAGAATCAGATTCATTCCCATCTTTTTCATATCTTCTTCATCAAAGATGCGGCAGTTCAGCTTGTGTTCCCTGGCAATAGAGATAGCCTCTTGGGCCATTTTCTCTGGCGTCATATAATTACCAGGAGAATTGGCTATAGTACGAGCGAAATTGGTTACATCTGCGAGGACAGAGCCTGTGTAGATAGCATGAGAAAGACTACTGTGCTGGGCTGTTCGGCTACAGCAAAAAACCATCTGTTCTAATGGTTCTTCCTGGACTTCCTGCCTGGATAGTTTGGGAAACTGGTATAGTCCCATGAAAAAGCCTTCCATAAGAGAGCAGGCAATGTCTTCGCGAGAAAAAGAGACAGGGATTGTATCGAGAGAAATCGCCACTTTTTTGCAATGGATTTGTCTGAGTTTTCTGCCAGCAATCGCAATTACCTTGCGTAAGCGATCAAGATTGAATTGAGAAGAACTTCCCAGACCAACGATCACCAGCCTGCTGCTTTTTATCTGGTCGAAAGTATGGACAATGGTTATTTCTTCTTGTTCTCCATTGATTTCTTTTTCTGTTGTCAAACGGTCTAAAAAATTTTTAAATTCTGGACTTGCATTGGGAAAATAACGGCCAAGGGAAGAACCCTTTTCAATGCCCATCACCAAAGCATCAGATTCGATCTTTTCGAGCGATTGGGCAGAAATCATAAGCTGCATATAAAACCAACCTTTCCGATAGTTGTAAATTTTCGATTCCTAAGAATATATTAATTTGTTTTAGTCAAAATGTTATTGCACATATTTCAAGAGAAGACATAAATAGTGTTTTCTCTAAAACCATGCTAGAACCGCAAAATGGAGTAGATGCTATTGCCATAGCATTACTCATTTTGCACAGGATCACTTTGACCAATACAATATATTAATTAATACACATGAGTACTTTCTTCTTCTGGAACAGGTTCTTTCAAGAGATCAGAATAGAGAAATACACTGACTCTACCATCTCCTTCTTCATAAGCTTTTGCTTGAATTTTGAATAAAATCTTTTCTTTTGGTTTTAGACTTGGATAAGGAGAAAATACTACGAATTTCCCATCTATTCTATGGGAAGTAGGCCCTGACGCGCTTACTGGAGAAATTTGAGAGGGAAATTTTGCAACGATTTTGATATTAGTGTCTTCAGCACTCCCCTGGTTTGTCACTTCAATAATATACTCTGTTGTCTGATTTATCAGTAAAGGATCTATAGTATCCTGAACTTCAAGTAAAAACGCAGGCATTCCTTTCCATAAAGTACAACAAGAAGCTTTTGCTTCTAAAGATTTACTCTTGGAAGAAGCATGAACGACAAGACAATGATTCCCCAATTCTTTACAAATAAAAGAAAGGTCATAGGCCTTTTCTGCTCCAGGCAGAAGACTACCCAATTCCCAGACAATAGAAGATTCTTCGATCTTGGCTGCAAAATCTAAAGAAACATTTCTCCATTCTCTAGGAACATGAGCGATAACCATAATATCTGTAAGCTTTGTATCCCCAGCATTTTTCACTAAAACAGTAGATTGAATTTTTTTCCCTAGATACGCAACAGGAGGGCATTGAATATTCACGGAAATTTCTTCTAAAACAACGTTTGTATCGGCAAAAGCTCTTACTGCATCGGCATTGTTTGCCTTTGCTACTACCATATTGCGAATTTTTTCTCTTTGCACAGCTTTAAATACAAAGTTCACATTCTTTTCGATGCCAGGAGCAAGATTTCCCAATAAATACCCTACTTTGTTCTTGTAGTTAGCATGAGCCAAAGCTTTGGGAAATTCATCCACAACAGAAACGTCTTCTGCCATAGCAGTTCCTACATTTTTTACATTAACCTGATAAACGACTTCATTTCCTAAATGGACAAACTCAGGCCCTTGCTTGGTGATAGAGAGAATGGCTTTCCCTGCGAACGAAGATACACAGCACATGGGAACAGAGGTTACTTTTGTGCAAAAAGTAATTGTGCCTTCTTTTATCGGATGATAAAAGACTTTTAAAAGCTTGTTTTCTCCCTGAACCATCTGGTCTATTTTCCATGTCAATGTTTTTCCATCTAAAGAAGCCTGTGGATCGCTTTGAGAATAGGTGCTAGAGTCCGACAGTATACAGGTAATGACTATATCGCAGGCATTGTCCTGAGCTGTTACTAGAATTTCGCTTACAGCTATTTTGTTGAGCAAAACCTGCTTGGGCATAGTTTGTGTCAGTTGGATAGGCCCTGTGCTGATCAAAGACGTGTTGTTTTGCTGTGCGAAAAGTGCAGACAGCAGGGCTAAAATACACAATAAAAGCATTTTCATTCTTATTGCCCTTTATGAACGTGATTTTTTTCCACTTCCAGGTCTGGCATATCGGATCTTATAGCCTTGACTTCCCAGTAAAATTTCTGAGAAGGATTGCTATCACCAATCATCTTCACGGTAAATTTTCCTTCTGTCACATGGGAGGCAGATAGGGCAGAAAGAGAAGAATTGTTTTCATGGATAGGCGTGAGCAAGACGGTTCTGTTTTTCTTTTGGGTCAATGCTTCAAAATAGGAAGGAAGTTCTATTGTAGCTTCTCCCTTTATCAATTGTGCTTCTCCTCTGTAAAAAACAGCCAGTTCAGGCCCTTCCAGGGTAGAATGGACAAGAAGTTTGTTCTCAGGGTCTAAAGGATGCTGGATGACAAATTGTTTTGATACCGCGCTAATTTTACCTGAAACAGTAATATCGCCTTCTACGCTCAGGTTTCCACTCATGCTACTTCTTTCTCTGTTTTTTTTGACATATACACCTTTGGGGCTAATCAGCGAAATATCGCCAGAAGAAGTGATTATCATGTCATTCGGAGTTGTCAGAATTTGCTGAAATTCTATATCTCCTGATATTTGCAGCTTGCTTCCAGGGAGTGTGTTAGCAGGCAATTTTTTATTGGAAGGTCTTCGAGGCTGAATGACACCAAAAACAAAAATATTGTCTTCTTTGTCTTGTTCGCCAAGAACGGTATTGCCAGAAATTTTTAATCCTAATGCCTTGATTCTTCCTTCTACTTCAAGCCAGGAAGATTTGCAATAAATACCATATTCTTTTCCATACTCTTTGCTTTCAAAAACTTTCCCCAGAATTTCTGGGCCATCTTCCATTTCTGAATAGAAAGGAATTCCGCTATAGCGTCTCAGAGATGTATCTATTTCTGGCTTGTTTTGCTCATTGATATTTACTTTTCCCAGTATCACTTCTTTTTTAGGGTCGGCTGTCATACTCACTTTGATTTCGGCTGTTTCTAAAATACGTGTATCTCCTGTGATCCCTGTTTCGCTGACAGCATCCATAGCTTTTTCCTGGTGCACAAGAACAATATAAAAAAATTTACCAGGAAAATTGCCAATGATTTCTTCTTGCGAAAGAATCAGGATTCTTCCCTCACTGTCTATTGCAGCACCCTTTTTTATCAATAGACCTGTTCCTCTCTCTTCTGGCACCAAACCTCTAAGAATACCCCATGTATAAAGATTTCTGCCATATTTCTTCAGGCTTTCGATATGATATTGTTGCTCATCTTTGAAATCCTGAGCTTTCAAAAACTGCCCTTTAAAATAATTTAATCTTTTTAGAGACACAAATTTCTCCTTTTTCTTTTTTGAGGAAAGAAAAATGCAACGTAACCTACCATACTATATTCGAGAACATATTTTTTTTCAAGGGAATTTATGGAAATCTTTAATTTACTGTATAGGAATTGGAATTCCTATTAATAAATACCTAACTAAAAAGGAAGAACCACGGACTGTTGATCCGTGGTTCTTTGTCTCTGTGCTTATTTTTTAAGCACCCCAGATACTGTCAGAATAATATAATATTCCTTACAGATAGAAATAATGCACAAAATCCAAGAAATTGAAGAATACAATCGCAAGCAGAACAAAGAGGATTGTGAGACCGAACTTGCGGAAAGAATAGCCATCTTTCAGAGAGAAAAGGCGTAGAGAGGCGCAAAGTATAAGCAATAGGAACAATGCGCCAAACTGTATGCCAAGCCACATCTTGCTATTTTGTGGAGACAGGAAAGGTCGTATTTCCAGGACTGCATCGCCTTGTCTTTTGGCAAAATGGAAAACCTTGCAATCGTAGGGTGTTTCCAGATCAAAAGAAAAGAGGGGATCAGTCTGTTTCTTTTGTTGTTCCTGAGGAATAAAGATTTTCTGGACATTTTGCCCTTGTCGTTTCAGGAAAATATCATTTTCCTCTCCAGCGAATTTTTCGCTCTTTTGATCCAGGTATACAGGAGGCTGCGCTTTGCCTGCCTGATCTCGTCCTGCTCTCTGCGCTGCTACGATGTTCTGCATACCATACTGCTTAACCTGTTGTAAATCGCCTTTGTTGACGTAAGGATCAAGCTGCTGTTTTTCTTTAAGAACATTGCTGAAGATTTCTTGCTGGCTTTTTTCTTCTTCCTTCAGATAGTTGTTTTGGCGTATTTTGAGACGATTTTCGCGAGAAATGGCAGCCTGAAGCAGTTGTTTGTTAAGATAAATCTGCTTTTGGGCATCGTTGGTATCATAGCTTACAGTGCTACGATATTCTTCAAAATACATGGCTTCCGAAGGGCTGATATTGCCGCCAAAACGATAGATATACCCATTGGGCAGGTATAAGCTCCAATGAACGCTTCCTACTTCTTTGATATTGCTGACAAGAGGCAAGGGAATCTTGTAAGAAATGGATTCTTGCAAAGGCAATAGCTTCTCATCATAGACAATGCGAACAGAAAGCCTTTCCTCTTTTTGCGTGCTGGTGAAGTTTTGCTGAAGAGGGATCAAAAGAACTTCTTTGCCCTGAACATTTTTCTTGACTGGTTTGACAAAATAGCCAGAAACGAATACACCCCATATCTGGCAATTCTGTAATCTTTCGATTTCCAGGAACTGCAATCCCATGTGGCGTATGTTGTAAACGATCCGATGGCGACAGTCGCCTTCTTTATCCAGGAAAGTATCCACTTTGATATTGTCTATACTGGCTTTTACAGTATGGACGATGGACTGTTTGTTTTCGGAAAAGGTCAATTCCCAATCAGGGCGTTCTACTTTATAGGCAAGGAGAAAATCCTGAGCCGAAGTTTGAGGAGGATAGAATCCCGTCTGGTTTGTACCAATGGGATTGATTCCTTCCATTTTTTGTGGGTTCAGTTCATATTGGGACTGATTCTGTATGAGTACATACAGCCTGGAAGCAATCTGCTGAGGGAATTCAATAGGATAGAAAACAATCCCTGTGCCCTGGTTTTCCATAACACGAGGGAACAAAGCAAGCATATATTGATCTCGTACTTTTGTGTGGAGTACGACTTTCCATACATGGTATTTGCCTTGCTTGCTTTTCTTTGTCTCCTTGATATTTTCCCCCAGAATATCTATATCTTCTCCCAGTGTAGCAGGCAGACGGAAAATGAAGGTATCTGCTGCTGCAAACTGGATTTTGTAGCGCAGAAAATATCCGAAGTTGATCCAGTCGTCTTCCACCAGAAGGTTAATAATGGTATCTACTTCTATCTGGGGTTGTTGAGACTGGATTTCCAATTTACCCTGGTATTGCGCTCCTTCAAAACGGAACGCATAGCGTTTGATATAGTCAGGTATGTCGTTGAACGAGGCAATATCGGACTCCTGCAAACCATTCAATTCCACGGCAGTCAAAGCTACATCACGGGCAGAGGCAACCAGAATGTCACCAGAAGCATACTGAACATGAGGAGAATACAGATACAAAACAGGCAAAGATTTAGCATCTTTAAGCTCTCGTTCCATGCTCACCTGAATTTCGGTTTTCTCGCCTTTTTTCAGGCTGCCATGAAAGGGAATATTGAGGATCTGCTCGTTTTCCTTTTGCTCTACTTTCCAGCTTTTTACAGCCTGACCACTTACTTTGGTGATATTGAAAAGATTGGGGAAATTCATCTGATAGCTGAAAATCTCTTTTCCCTTCACTTCTAAAGTGGCAATATAGCTTGCTTTGACTTTCTCTTCATCCACAGTCATGACCAGTCGAGAGCGGCTAAAATTATAGTATTCCTGTGGCTGAATCGAAAATTCAAGCTGGTATGGATGATCGTTGTAGCGGAAAACTTCATAGAATTTCTGGTTTCTATCATAGCTCGAAATCTTACGAAGCTTGTCATGCTTTGTAACAATGACATTGTAGAAATTTTGGGTGACTAAAATCGCCTGCCCGTTTTCTCGCTCTGCCTCTACAGGGATAATCTCTGGATAGGTTACCTCTGTCGGAACCTGAGAAAGAACCTTATCTGCTACCAGGTCTACTGTCAGATTTTGAGCGGAGTTATCCACCAGGCGGATCATGATGCTGTTTTTGTCTTCTTCTTCGGACAGAATCCATCTTTCCAGGTTGGTGCAGCTCAGACGTAAGATATTGTAGTCTTTAGGAACCTTGAGATGGAGTTTGTCTATTTTGCCAGAAAGTATCTGGTATTGGATCTTGCTCTCCAGCCTGAGTAAATAGTCAGAAACAGTGAGATGATGGGTGCTATTGGCGTTGATGTTCAGTCCCTTAGCCTTGTAGATCTCTGAGGATTGATACCATTCCAGAGAAATCTGTTTGCTCAAGCCTGGGAACATGACAATCGCCTTGTTTGCTTCCTGCTTCTTTTCATACCAATCGCCAGCGAAACTGGAAAGATTGGCTTCCATATCATTGTCCAGGGTAAACTCCAATACAGAGCTGGCAACAGGTACCAAGCCAAACTGGAAATTGCCTCTTTTGCCTATGGTTTTGCCTTGGGGCAGGAATTGCATTTCAACCCTATACTGACCTTCTTGTGCGAGCATGAGGCTGTAACCCATATCTGTGGGTTTCAAGGTGACTGCCTGTCCAGCCTCATTTTCTCCTTGCTTATAGAGAACGGCCTTTTCTACTGCTGTCTGGGCAAGTCCCAGAGGAATGGCAATAGGAGCCTTGACAACTTCTATAAGGAAGTTCACGCTAAACTGGGTCTTTTCTCCGACAATTTTGCCTTTATAGTCTGCATGATAGAGGAAATAAGCATCCTGAGGCTTTGTCTGAGCGATTCCTATGGGACGATCAGGGTAGGCATTGTTCCACAAACTGATGTATGTACTGTATGGTAAGAATACTTTGTTTACCTGGTCGAGTTGTTCCAGCTTTTCTGGATCATAGGATACATATATCTGCCTTGTATTCTGTGGTTGTGCCATCAAAAAAGAAGATGCCGTGAGTATCGCCAGCAAGAAGAGAGCATTGGCCTGGGGCTGATAGATCACCCAGGTTCCAATTTTAGCAAGTATACGATAGGCGATAAGCAGGCCAACAGAACCAAGCAGCCCCCATGCTATTGCATTAGAATAGGGAGTAAGCCATGAACCAAAGAAAAAAGGAACAAAGCTGACAACGAGGAGCAGTCCAATAATCATTATGGCTCTGGGAAGTCTTCGCTGCACCAGCAGTATGAGACCAAGCAAAGTAGATAGAGTAGCCAGGGCAAGACGCAAACTACGCATAGTTTCCTCATGAAAATAAAGCAAAGATATACTGGCAAGGCTTGTGGGCAATTGCCTTCCTATGGATCTTGTCTGAGCCTGAATTCTGGAACCCAAAAGCTCGATGTCCAGAGAGCGAAGTCCCTTTGCCTTCACGGAATAAACGCCAGTCTGGTCATCCTGGGATAATTTTTTTCCTGTTGGAGAAGGAATCTTGGGACGGATAGAGCCTATAGGTGTTTTGGGCATGGCATCCCAATCTGTATCATCGTTGCTTTCTACCGCTTGCTGGCGGTTTATTATCTTATTATCCATAGGCTTGTCTTCTGTAACAGGCTCAGGAGTAGGAGGAAGCTCTGTTTCTTCTCCTTTGGTGTCTCGTTCTTCCTCTTCAATATCCCCTAATTCATCCTGCATTTTAGGCTCAGCGGGTGCTTCTGGCATAGGCATTTCTTTGCTCATATCTTCCTCTTCAATTTCAGCAGGAAGTTCTTGCTTAAGGTATTCTTTCTTTTTTTCTTCCCTTTCCAGCTTTACCATGTCTTTTTTCATGCCTTCGGTTTTTCGTCTTTCTTTGAGATCAAATTGGGACTTTAGCGATGGTTTTTGCAAAGCAGGACTCTTGGAAGGCCTTGGTGCTCCTGCTGTAGGAGGAGCTGGAAGCACACCTGGAGCTGGCATATTTTGCTGAGTTTCGTTGTAATAGTGTTCTTCTTGTACCTTCTTTGGCATAGAATAGGTATTCTGTCTTCCCGAATAGCGAACAGATTTCTCGTAGGAAACCGCTAGCGTAAAGAGATTGCCTAATATCTGATACCAGGGCTTCCCTCCAGTAATAAAATCACTGGAAAATTTACCAATCTGATAGGAAGGAGGAAGATACAGATACCACTGGAATTTCTTCACTGGAATACTCGCTGGTGTCAGAGGTCTTTCCAGAACCAGGGTTCCGAACGATCCTATTTCAGGAACCTTTCGCTCATAGACAACCCGAATGATATTGGATTTGCCCGAATTTTCCCTCGGTACGGGAATCGAAAGGACATTGTCTTTTCTTACAGGCTTTTCTCCTTTATCGTCCACGACAGCAGACCACAGATTGCTGTCTTTAGGCAAGGTCAAATCAAAGTACTGTAACCCTATATGAGTGAGTTTGTATTGGCAGACAACTCTTTCCATATCTTTCTGAGGATAAAGGGTAGAAATCGTCACATCTTCCAGAATAGAATTGGCGACATTGACCTTCCCGTGCATCTTGATTTCCATACCCAACTGGAAGTCGGCATTGGCATATTTGAAAGCGTGCAGATACTCTGTACCCCCAGGCAATTCAGGATGAGGAACAATCGGAAGCTGTGTATTGAGTATCCTGGTAAGGCCTTTGGTAAGAACAGGAGTAATCTCTGCCTGGGATATACCACAAATGCCAATGAATCCCTTGCGCTGCTCCACTCCAGGAAATTGCATCACAGGGAAATCCATATACGATTCTATGGATTGGATAGGAATTTCAAAGCTGAGATACAAAGAATAGGTGCCTATGACTCTTTTCTGAAGCTTTATCACCCATTCCTGCCCATTCTTGTTTTCCTTTTGCTCTTTTTCTTTGATAATGCCGAATTCATCGGAAATATTGAGCAGATAGGGAAAACCCTTGGGCAACATAAAACGAAGCGTGTTCTGAGAAGCGTTCTTTATGTCATATACAAGCACGCTCAGGCTACGAATGCGTTCTGGTTCAACAGAAAGATAGCTTGCTACTGTCAGATCCAGGCAGGAAGGCTTACGTTTCAGGCTGATGTTTACAGATGCCTTGTCTTCGTTCAGCTTCAAGCCTAATCGCAAATTTTTACTGCTTACCTGAAGGCTTCGCAAAAGATTCAAATCCACGGACTGCGCATAAGAAATCTGAGAAACTTCCATCTGGTAATCAGGGTCAACGATTACGCCTGCAAAAGAAGGCAAATATTTGGTAGAAAGAGGCCTAATCAGCGGCAGGAACATCTGTCTTTCTTCCCAATCGCTTTGCCAGCCTTCTGGCATATTCTGGAGTTTCAGAGAAACTCTTAATTTTTGACCAGGTACTATTTTATTGCGCAAGGCAAGATAGAGGATGCTATCTTTAACATAATACGCAAAATCATTGAATTTCTGAAAAGCACTTTGCGGATTTCTTGCCAGATACCCCTCAATGGAATCCACACTCCAGCCTTGAGGTAGTGCTATAGTCAGTTGCTTGGGCTTTCCTTCTATAACATCGAATGTGATATGGCTGACGCATTCCAGACCATCCTGGTAGAAGCTTATAGCCGAGACAAAGGTGCTTTCCATGACGGGGACGATTTCTTTTTTCTTCATCACGATAGAATAGTCCGTGTGAGCATGTTTGAAGGCTGCAAAGGCCTCTTCTCCGAATTGTTTGAGCAATGTTGGCTCAGCCCCTTTTCCTCTGGGAAAAAGGGATTCTGTCGTGATTTGTCTTGCTTCTTCTACTTTCTGGATTTCCAACTGGATCTCGGATGTTTTTTCTACATAGATAAGCCCATCCTGCCGTAAAAGATTCTGTCCCGATGTGATGATGCCAGGGATAGAGAAATCTTTGTCTCCTAAGAGCTGCCTTTCACACTTTATAGTAATGTTATGTGTCTTGTCAACAGCCTCTTCCAGTTGAACTGTAATTTTTTTCACGTTTTCTATTGTTTCGGATTCCCAACGATTTTCCGAAATACTCAAGATTTCCACATTAGCTGGAATCTGGAATATAAAGGTTTTCTGGGGCTGATAGTATATTTCCAATGAAATTTGAAACCAGGATGTGATGCTATCTACACGAACCAGATGCGAAGCATATACATGGGCTAGAAACAAAGGCTGCTTTACATCCTTTTGCTCTTTAGGGCGCATGGCCAGGGAAAAGTCCGAACGATTTCCCATATAGATCGTCATTTCGCTGTCTCTGATTGTTGTAGCGATGGGATCTATCGTATATTCCATATCTTCCTGAGTTTTCAGCACAAAGGTCTGGCTTGCAAACTGCCCCAAAATCAGATTAGCCCTGAGTTCATCTTTGTAGGTGCTGAGTCTTTTGAAGAAGAACATCTTCAGATGATGCTCACCCTTTCCAGGAAGAAGAAGTCGATAGCGTACCTTAGGCTCTATCACGGGTGGCACGATGCTGTTTGCCATTTGCTGGACAGGAGGACTCTGGCGCACAAGCCGTTGCTGATAGAATTCCTGGTTGGAGACATTGTCGTTTATCTGGTTCTGGATAACAGGCTCATCCTGCATAATTTCCTGACCAGAGATCAAAGCTTCTTTCCCATTGAGAAGTGCTTTCTCCACTCCCATTTTGCCGAATTCAAAGGAAAATTCCTGCAATCCTTCGGCAAGGCATGTAAGAAGCATATCCATTTCAAAATGCAGGGTCTTTTCTACCATCTTACCCTGGTATCGTATATCCCCAACGACTATGGAAGATAAAGGCTTACTTACTTCTTTCGGCTGCTTGCCAAGAAGCTCTAAGTACTGCGCATAAGTAAGGCTGATACCTTTGGGCTGAGTTTTGATAACATTCTCCCATTCCTCGGAAGGAACATAGATCATTCTCTCGCTTATTTTTTCCTGAGCCAAAACCCAGGTTGTGATAAGGAATAAGAGGGAAAGGAGAAGGAGATAGAATTTTCTTATCATACTTTTACTCTCCTATGATGATTTTGTAAAGTTTCCTATTTTTTCTCTGTATCTGCTGGTGGATTTTCTGGCTTTGTTTCTTGTGCCTTTACAGGGGGTTCTGCTTCTTTCTTTTCTCTATACAGAGTGTGGGTTTTGGCTGTGGCAGGGGTAAAATATTGCCCTATCTTTTGAAAAAAGCCAATCACAACAGCCATAGAGCCTGCTACGAGAGTGGCTACGAAAATCGTCAGATAGATTTCCTGGAAACCTTGCAAATTAAAGCAAGCCAACAGGATAGAAATCCCCAAGAAAACAAAAACCAGACTGAGACGATTCACGAGTTTTGTCTTGGGTATCACGGCGATGAACAGACAGACCAACAAGAAAACCAGAAGATCCAAAGTATATAGCCAGTTGTTGTAGAGATAGGTAATATGGATATAGCCTTCGCCATTCAAGCGATAGAACGAGAACTCTTTTCCTTCAATAGGATAGATAGGAATGACACCTGTCTCGCCTTCCTGAGATATATCGGAGCTATCCACGCCTCCGCGTTCCAGGAGTTCGCTGAGAATTGCCCATGTACCATAGTCCTGAGAGAAATTTTTTACAAGATTGGATTTGAACCAGACATACTGGTATTCTCCAGGCAGACCTAAGCTCCAGGTAAAATATGTGATAGGAACATCCACAAACTGGATGGCATGGAGCTGGAAATCTCCATAGAATTCCATCTCGCCTTTTTTGAGGGTGCTTTCGTATTTGATCACAAGAACAAAAGGTGTATTTTTCTGAACATTAGTAGCAATATTGACCTTGAATCGCCTTGCTTTATCGCTTTGAGACCAGTTCAGGGCTTCCAGACTTTCGTTAATCTCATAGGCCTTCATATTGCGATAGCGACTCTGGGGAATGTTTTTCAAACGGGAAACCGAGGTGACTCTGCTTTCTTCGGGGATTTCAAATTCCAGCATTTGTTTGCGGTTATTGATTACCAGAACAACAGCCTCGCTTTTGCTTGTATAGTCTTTGTTTACGGTTGTACTGACATGCAATCTCTGGATAACAGTGTTGAGAACTGGCTCGAAGGAAAGCTTCTTGAGACTCATTTCAAGTTCATAACCATGGGTGTTGTACTTGAAAATTGCCAGAACGCCTTTTTTATCGCCTCGTGTGAAGGTAGGATCATTGATGTCACTTACTTCCAGGCCTTTTACGGAGAGGAAATCCATAGAAAGGTTGTTGTCTTTCTTGAAGACCAGGAAGCCATTTTCTCTTTTGGTGTTTTGCGTGATGACTTCAAAGAGCTTTTCCTGCACTTCGGTTTCGATCTGGCCGAGCTTCTTTTCGTAGTCTACTCGAACATCATAGGTGCCCAGAATATCCCGCTGGATATGGACAGTATACAAGGAAATCTTTTTTTCTTTGTCTTCGGTGATTTGAATTTCTTTGATAAGCCCTTTAGAGTCTGCCACTCTGCTTTTGGGCACTTGTTTTGCAATCTCTTCGGGCAGGGTGAAAGAGAATTCCTTAACGCCTGTATATTGAACATCATAGAAAATATCTATGCGGGATTTCAGGACATTTTCCGCCACTTCTACATAATGATAGACTTCCGCCGTTACAAGAGGATCGCGCTTTTCGATTCTGAAATTGGCAGCAATGGGATGATCGAAATATCGTAGTCCCAGGTTGATGTTCTGACAAACTGGTTGATCTCCCTGGCGGAACAGCTCTTTGATGTCCAGAGGGAATACGTTTTTCTGGGTTTTTTCTATGGTAGTGATATTGAAGCTGGATTTTACTCCGATTCCCACATTACCATCTTCTCTCTTGGCCCCTTCTACCTGGAATACTGGTAATGCTATTTCGCGGACTTTTTCTTCTTGCTCCAGTTTTTTCTGCAATTGCAGTCTTAAAACAAGCTTGGGGCTTCTAATACCCTTCTGGAATGTCACCATGAGGGAGGTCTTGCCCTGTTCCTCCATAGAACGATATTCTTTGATAAGGTCTGCTTTGGGATTTTCTGCAAGATCAAGGACTTTGACATCCAGAATCATGAATCCAGCAGGAATAGCCACTTTTGTTCCAAAAATACGAGATTTTTTTATATCGTATTGGAAATGAGCGAAAATTTTATAGAGATTTTCATCCAGATAAGCATACACATTGGTTGCCACTTCATACTCAGGCTCTTTTTTCTCCATCTCGCCTTCCAGCACAAAGGGACGTTTCAGATACTTGAAAGCAAACTGAACGTCTTCTCTGGAGAGGTTGCCTGGAAGATCGTGGATGTCAATCTGGCTGATTTCCTGGCGTTTGAGTATTTTGAGAGTATAAAGATCATTGACGACAACGATGTAGTAACCCTTTTCCCTTTCAACATCCAATACCTGGATGCAGGGGAAAGCAAATTTTTCTTCTATTTTTTTGATGATCTGTTCTAGCTTGATTTCCAGTTCCAGATCGGTTTTCCCTTCTCCCAGGTTGACAAGCTTGTCATGAAGCTGTACATGGAGAACATCCTCGCTTTCCAGTGCCCAATCCCTTATGCCTACGCCCTGTAGCGAAACTACGGACAAGATCCTGAAGCCTTTAGGCATTTTCAGCTTGAGGCTATTGGCCTCACCCTGGATTACATCGTAGACTATCCTGGATTGCAATTGCAGGAAATTTTCTCCGATTTCCAGCCTGCTGATGTTATCAGACTGAACTATGCTCTTTACCTCAACCTTTCTTTCTGCTTCCCATTGCCATTGGATCTGTACCTGGTCTGTATTCCCTAGCAGGGCTTTGACGATGACCGAATCTTTACCATATTCTATATGGGTTAGAAGGCTGGGGTTTACATCTACTTTCATTTTAGGCATGGCTTCCTTATTTTCTTCATTGGCGAGAGGAAGCTCTACGGAGAGATTAGCAATAGGTGCTCTGGGAACCTGAAATTCCGCACTGGCACTCAAGGTATGAGTCTTTTTCACAGGTACGACAAAGACTAGCTTAAGCTGATGCTTATCCATCTTCTCGCTTTGGAAAATCAGCTCATATCCGTCTGGTTTAAGCTTGATCAAGGCAGGTTTATCGTTGAACAAAGCCTCTTTTAAGGCAATATTTCCAAATTGCAGATCGATTCCATGCCATCCATCCTTCAAAACATTCACATTGGCCTGGGCCTCGATCTGCAAAAATTTATCAACCAGCTTCGCCTGATAGCTCATATGAGTAATCACCACGCTAGCGGGCAATTCTGGCGGACGGCTTTGAAGTTTTTCCAGCTCATCCATCAATTTCCGATAGTCCTGATAAGGCAGATAGATGCCTGTATCTTTTTTTTCTACAAGACTTTCCAATTTATGATAAGGAATGTAAATGATCCGCTCTTTGATCTGAGGTTGCTCTTCTTTGGGCTGCGCCTCGATAAAATTAAAAATACATACAATCGCCCAAAGAACAAGAAGAATTTTCTGAAACATGCTCTATCCTTTCTAAAAGAAATGAAAAAAAGGTAGGAATCCAATTTTATAGATGCCAAAAGTTAGACGAAAAAATAAAAAAAAAGTTCCCTGATAAAGCATTTTTTTTTGGACAATTTTCTTGTCTCCTTTTTGTTGATCCGTATTTTTTTCCCGATCTGTAGCTTCAATGCCATCAATGAGAAGTGCACTATAACAAAATAATAATTTAAAAATCTATAAAAATATAAATTCGCTTGACTCCTTTATTGCATTTTTTATAAACCGAACTTTCCGAAAATCTCTAAGAGTATGAAATCATAAGGCTGATCTCTTGAGAGTATATAGTATTCATTTTTATCTCGCTTTAGGCTTTTTGCTAAGTCATTAACACTCTCAAAACCTAATAATGGCATTAGCATTAACTCGTTGATTCTTTCTTGAATTTCGATACCATACATTTTGATAATTTTTTTATATTCTTCGCTATTGTCCCAAGGGAAAATTTCTAGTACACTATCTATTATGGGAATTCCTATATTCATTTATAAATTCCTTTTATAAATGGAATTTTTTTTTTAACAAACGACACGAATTCCCATATTATATTGTCAATAAAGCGATTGCAATATTTATTTTTTCCCTTAGTCTGATTTTTTGGGGGCTTCACCTATTTTCGGAAAGTCCTGTTAATATACTAAAACGTAAATTGTAATAGTTGAGTTTTATTGAATAAATATCAAAAAAACATTGTTGTCCCTCAATATCTTATGGAAAAATATTATATTTCTATGGCATCTGAACAAAGTATTCATTTTTATGAATCTGAGCTATATCCATTCCAGGACAAAATTTGTTCTCTCATTCAAAATGATAGATTCTATTTAAGTGGCGGAACTTGCCTTTCTAGATTTTATTATCAGCATCGCTATTCTGATGATCTGGATTTTTTTTACGATGGAGTTATTGGATCAAAAGAAGGCTTTCATATTGAAAGCAGAGAAATCATCCAACGCATTTCTAAGATATACCCTACAGAAATAGAAATAGACAGAGAATATTTTAAAAGGATTTTTGCTTATTGCGAAACCACAACTTTAAAAATAGAATTCATCTATGAAAATTTTAAAAATATGGGAGTTCGACCTAAAATAAATTCCATTGTGCTGGATGCAAAAGAAAATCTGGCAACGAATAAGCTATGTGCTGCTTATGATAGAAAGGCTACCAAAGATTTTATAGATTTGTTTTATCTTTTTCAGGAATTTACCTTTGAACAAGCAGTTGTTTGGTCAAAAGAAAAAATGAGTCCCATAGACTATGAAGGGCTTGCAATTATCTTTTCAGATTCTAAGCTAGAAGGCTCGGTATTATTGAAAAGAAAAATAAATAGTGTTGCTTTCCAAAGTTTTGTAGCCGATTTAATCAACAGGATGTTCGATTATGCTAAAAATCCCCGATAAATATCTATGGGACGGCAAAGAAAATTTGTCCGACGATTTTTTGATTCGTCGCATGATTGAATACGCTTCCTTTCCTGAGCTGATTCGTTTATCCACATCAGACGTATATCATTTTTTAAAAAAATATGGCACCAAAAGATTGCGTTGCGATGAAACAAGAAAAATCTATCTTGAAAGGCTCATGCCTTATCTGCTGGATAACAAAGAGTGGAAAGAAGCAACGCTCCAAATGATAAAAAAGAATTTAAGCAACGTCTTGATTTAGCCCGATTATGAACCAGATTTTGATCGCTTTGAATCAGATTATAAAACGAGGAGAAAATCATGAATCTGGCTATTTCGACTACACAATGTCCTTTATGTTGTGGGAAAAAAAATAATGAAAAATATTGTCTCTGCTTCTCCGTGTTCTTCATGTTCTTTATTCTTTTTTTATTTCTGGAACCTTGGAGCAACAAACCTCAGTGATTCTTTTTTGTTTTCAGATATGCTGCGCTTTGGTTATAACAGTGTTAGGGCAACTCTCATGGTAATTTAAAAATCTATAAAAATATAAATTCGCTTGACTCCTTTATTGCATTTTTTATAATTAACTGTATAGGAAATTATAGTTTTGTCTTAATCTTAATCTTAATTTTAATCTTAATCTTAATCTTAATCTTTATCGTAATCTTTATCTTTATCAATGCTTATAGAGGATAAGGATTAAGATAACGATAAAGATTACGATAACGATTACGATTAAGATAACGATAAGATTACAGCTTACGCACGGGAAAGATTGCCTCCGAAGGAGGCTAATTAAAGTAGGAATTATTTTTTATAAAATTGGGATAAGATTATGGAATGTCAATCTTCTTAGCACTATGATAAGGAGCAGATTATGCAAACTTTTTGTCAAAGAAAAACACAAATAGGGAAGGCAAGAATCCTTCTGATGATTTTATTTTTCTTTGGTTTGCTGGAGGGTCTCCAGGCAGACAGTCTTAGTGTCAGTTCAGGGACGGTTACAATCAACACAGATACTACTTACGATTTCATTACACAAACAGGCGGGACGCTGACAGGGGCTGGAAATCTTGGATCTACAGGCCTATGGACATGGTCGGCTGGCTATCTCACTGGTGTTGATGGTCAGCAGACAGCGACAGCGATGGGTGGTCTGACGATAAGTGGCACAAGCACAAAATATCTTACCAATCGCACACTTGTCAATACATCGGGAAACAGTGCTACCTGGAGTGGTGGTACCGTTTATCTTTATAATACGAGTACAGTCCAAAACCAGGGGACTTTCTCTGTAACAGCAGACCTGACTATGTCAGAACAAAGTGGTACAGCTACATTCCAAAACCAGGGAACTTTCATCAAAAGCACCACAACAGGAACGACAAGCTTATCGGGAATAGACTTCATCAATGCAACCAATGCACAACTCGATGTACAGAAAGGCACATTGAGTATCACTGGTGCTGTAACGAACGAAGGAAATATTTCCGTAGCCAGCGGGTCGGCTTTAACCTTAGGCGGAAGCAGCCAGCATCAACTGGGCGGGAATATCAATGTAGCAGGCACGCTTACTCTATCTTCCAGTGCTGGAAATACTATATCAGGAACGTACCAGTCTTCCAACACAACGATCAGCGCAGGAACGACAAATTTCAATAGCTTTGGTGCCAGCCTGGGAACAACGAGTATCACAGGAAGTAGCACGAAGGTCTATTTCAATGAAAACAATGTACAGACAGGGAACATTACACTAAACTCTTCTGCAGAAGCAAATTTTACTAAAGAATCAGGAATGGTTACACTGGGGACATTGAATATATACAACTCTTCCAAAGCCAATATGATTAACCAGACTGTGGAAGCTACACAAATCAATGTACAATCCAGTGGGCAGCTCAACACAAGTGGAACCCAGCTTGGTAATTCCAGCATGGCTTTCAGTGTTGCAGGGGGCATTGCCAATCTATCCAATGCTACGACAGTCACAGCCAATACGACAACAGCCAGTTCTGGGACTTTAACTCTCAACAATAGCACCCTGAATTCCACTACTTTTACCAACAGTGGGGCAACGATGACCTTCCAGTCAGGGGCCATTGTAAGCGGGGATAATTTCAGCCAGACATCAGGGGCAACGACCTTCCAGGCAGGCAGTAGTCTGAATTCTACAAACACAACGCTCAGTGGGGGAACAGTTACCCTGGAAACAGGAAGCAGCATTGGTTCTACCAATTTTACCGTGAGCGGGGCTACGGTATCTTTTGCTGGAACAGGCCCACATAGCTTAACGAATTTTACACAAAGCAGCGGGACTGTCAATGGTAGTGGAAATATCGAAGTGAACGGAGTATATACCTGGTCAGGTGGAAATCTTTATGGTGTGGATGGAAGTCAGACTCTTACTGCAAAAGGGGGCATGAATCTATCCACCACCACAAAATATCTCTATAATCGTGCCATTGTGAACACGGCTGGCCAGACTGCGACATGGAATGCTGGTACAATCAACATGTACAACACAAGCAAATTCGTTAACCAGGGTTTATTCGAGATTACTGGCAACAACAGCATGACAGAACAAAGTGGTACTGCTACCTTTGAAAACTATGGAACCCTGACGAAAAAAACGGGCACGAGTACAACCACCTTGAATAGTGTGGATTTTTTGAATGCAGAAAATGCTACGATGAATATAGAGACTGGTGCCATGACAATCAGTGGTCTTTTGACAAACCAGGGAACTGTGAATATCTCCAGCGGGAGAACTTTGACATTGAGCGGAAGCAGCCAGCACCAGATTGGTGGAACAGTGCAAGGCGCAGGAATTGTCACACTTTCTTCCAGTGGTGGAAATACCATTTCTGGCATGTATAATGTTGGAACGACAAACATCAGCGGCGGCTCTACTACAAGCTTCAATAGTGCCAATGTTTCCTTAGGGACGGCCAGCATCACTGGTTCAAACACAAAAGTCAATTTCAACAGCAGCAATGTCCAGACAAACAATATGACTGTGAATAGTTCTGGAGAAGCCTATTTTCTGGCAGATCAAGGCACGGTAAACATCAATGGAACACTATTGGTCGCCAACTCAGCCAAAACCAGCATGACGAATCAGTCTGTCACAGCAAACCAGATGGATGTCCAATCCAGTGGACAGCTCATTGCAAACGGAACACAGCTTGGTAGTGCCAGCATGGTTTTCAATATTGCTGGAGGAATCGCAGACATATCCAATGCTACAAATGTAAATGCCAATACCACAACGGCTAGCTCTGGTACTTTGACTGTCAATAACAGCACCATAAATTCTGCTACCTTTACCAATAGTGGTGCAACCTCTACTTTCCAGACAGGGGCTGTATTGAATGGAAATTCTTTCAGCAGCACAGGAGGAACGACTACTTTCCAGGCAGGAAGCTTCTTGAATTCTACTTCTGCGACAGTAAGCGGAGGAACGACCATCTTGGAAGCAGGAAGCACTATCAATTCCACAAATTTTACAGTCACAGGCAATGGCACACTCAATGGTACTGCTAGCTTTACAGGGACAGGAACGCATTCTTTGAATAACCTTACTCTTGAGGCTTACGGCACTATCAATGGAAGCAGCAATCTGGAAGTGAATGGCATATACACCTGGTCAGGTGGTTATCTTTACGGTACGGATGGCACTCAAACCCTTACGGCCAAAGGGGGGATGAATCTCGCTACTACCACTAAATATCTGTACAATCGAACGATTGTAAATACCGAAGGACAGACAGCGAACTGGAGTGCTGGTACAATCAACATGTACAACGCAAGCAAATTCGTCAACCAGGGTTTATTCGAGATCACTGGCAACAATAGCATGACAGAACAAAGCGGAACTGCTACTTTTGAAAACTATGGCACCCTGACGAAAAAAACAGGAACAAGCACAAGCGCATTCAACAATGTGGATTTCCTGAATGCAGAGAACGCTACAATCAATATAGAGACAGGTGCTATGACCATCAGTGGTCTTTTCACCAACCAGGGAACGGTTAATCTTTCCAGTGGCAGGACTTTGACATTGAGTGGAAGCAGCCTGCACCAGATTGGCGGTACAGTGCAAGGCGCAGGAATTGTCACACTTTCTTCCAGTGGTGGAAATACGATTTCTGGTACGTACAATGTGGGAGCAACCAACATCAGCGGTAGCTCTACTACGAATTTCAATACTGCCCTTGTTTCTTTAGGAACCACCAACATTACTGGAGCAAGCACAAAGGTCAATTTCAACGGCAGCACGGTCAATACAGACAGCATGACAGTGAATACTTCTGGAGAAGCCTATTTTCTAGCAGATCAAGGTAATGTCAACATCAATGGAACCCTATTGATCGCCAATTCATCCAAAGTCAGCATGACGAACCAGACAGTAACGGCAAACCAGATTGATGTACAATCCAGTGGACAGCTCATTACAAGCGGGACGCAGCTTGGCAATTCCAGCATGGTTTTCAACATTGCTGGAGGCACCGCAAATCTAAGCAATGCTACTAACGTAACGGCCAATACCACAACAGCCAGTTCTGGTGCTTTGACCATCAACAACAGCACTCTGACCTCTGCTACTTTCACCAATAGTGGTGCAACTTCTACTTTCCAGGCAGGGGCTGTTCTTCAGGGAACGACCTTTAGCCAGACTTCTGGGACAACGAACTTCCAGGCAGGAAGCAGCTTGAATTCCACGAATGCTACATTCAGTGGCGGAACTTCTACACTGGAAACAGGAAGTACAATCAATTCCACAAATTTTACCGTGAGCGGTGCGACCGTATCCTTGACAGGAACAGGCCCACACAATTTTGCTAACCTTACGCAAAGCAGTGGAACCATCAATGGAAGTGGAAATATTGAGGTCAATGGTACCTGGACGTGGTCAGGCGGTTATGTTTATGGTGTGGATGGCACTCAAACCCTCATTGCCAAAGGAGGAATGAGCCTGGCCACAACCACAAAATATCTGTACAACCGTACCATTATCAACGCAGAAGGCCAGAGTGCCAACTGGATTACTGGTACAATCAATATGTACAACACAAGCAAATTCGTCAACCAGGGTTTATTCGAGATTACTGGCAACAACAGCATGACGGAGCAAAGTGGAACTGCGACTTTTGAAAACTATGGAACCCTGACGAAAAAAACAGGCACAGGAAATACTACATTGACAAATGTAGATTTCCTGAATGCGGAAAACGCCGTAGTCAATTTAGAGATGGGGACCATGACTATCAGTGGCCTTGTTACAAACCAGGGGACGATCAATCTATCCAGTGGAAAAACTTTAACATTGAGTGGAAGCAGCCAGCACCAAATAGGCGGAACAGTGCAGGGTGCAGGAATTCTTACCCTTTCTTCCAGCGGCGGAAATACGATTTCAGGTGTATACAATGTTGGAACTAGCAATATTAGCGGCGGTTCTACTACAAATTTCCATACTGCCAGCGTTTCTTTAGGAACGACCAGCATCACAGGGGCAAACACAAAGGTCAATTTCAACAGCAGCAATGTCCAGACAAACAATCTGACGGTGAATACCTCTGGTGAAGCCTATTTTCTAGCTGATCAGGGAACAGTAAACATCAATGGAAATCTATTAATCGCTAATTCCTCCAGGCTTGACATGGCGAATCAGACAGTGGCGACAAACCAGATCGATGTGCAATCCAGTGCCCAGTTCAACGCAAGCGGAACGCAGATCGGCAGCGCAAGCATGATTTTCAATGTTTCTGGTGGAACAGCAAACCTGACCAATGGAACGACTCTGACAGCCAATACCACAACAGCTAGTTCTGGAACATTGATAGTGAATAACAGCACGCTGAACTCTGCTACTTTCAACAATAGTGGAGCGACTTCTACTTTCCAGGCAGGAGCAGTTTTGAATGGCACTAGCTTCACCCAATCTTCTGGTGCTGTAGTCTTTGAATCAGGAAGCAGTCTTAATTCTACCTCTGTTGCCATCAATAGAGGAACAGCCACTTTTCATCAGGGAATCACTATTGGTTCCACAAACTTTACAGTATATGGTGATGGTACGAACAGCACTACTGCTACCTTTAGTGGCGCAGAAACTCATACTCTGACTAATTTGAGTCTGTCAGGCTCTACAGCCACGATCAATGGAAGCAGCAACCTGGAAGTGAATGGTGTATATACCTGGTCTGGTGGATATCTCTATGGTGTGGATGGGCAACAGGCCTTGACCGCTAAAGGGGGCATGGATCTTTCTGGTAGTGACAAATATCTGTATAATCGCACTATAATCAATGCAGCCAACCAGACGGCTACCTGGAGTGCTGGGAATATCAACCTTTACAACACCAACAAGTTTATCAACTATGGAAATTTTGATGCTATGGCAGATACTACCATGTCTTTGCAAAGTGGAACTACCACTTTTGAAAACTATGGAACACTTGCCAAAAAGGCAGGCACAGGATACACATATCTAAGCAATGTGGATTTCGTGAATGCAGAAAATGCACAGATTTCCGTAGAGAGTGGATATCTGAGAATTCATGGTTCTCTGGTAAACCAGGGCACTATAAACGTTGCCAGCGGTACCTATTTCTATGTATCAGGTACCAAGATGAACGAGATCGCAGGAACCATGCAAGGCCAGGGGCGTGCATATCTCTACAGCACTGCTGGTCATAACATCAATGGCACCTATAATATGGGAAGTACATACATTACCAATGGGGGTATTACCAACTTTAACTCACAAAGCGTGTCTCTGGGTACTACCAGCATAACGGGTACAAACAGCACAGTCAATTTTTATAGTGGAAATGTGCAGACAGCCGCCTTGACGACCAATTCCACAGCGCAGGTCAACTTCCTGAGCAACGGTGGTAGTGTCAATACAGGGCTTCTAAGGACTATAAGCAGCTCTGTCTTAAATATGAGCAACCAAAATGTGAACTCCACAGAAATCCGAGTGGAAGGAACCAGCCAGCTCAATACCAGTGGAACGCAATTGGGAAGTTCCAGTACGATTTTTAGCGTGCAAGGGGGTACAGCTAACCTGAGCAGTGGAACTATAGCCACAACATCTACCACAACGGTAAGTTCAGGAACCCTGAATGTAAACAATAGTGCCATTCATGCCGCTACTTTCACAAGCAGTGGAGGCGTTTCTAACTTCCAGGAAAACAGTGCATTGAATGGAGCGAATTTCAATGTAACTTCAGGAACAGTGAACTTCCAGGCAGGCAGTGCCTTGAACTCTACTACGGCAAGCATTAGCGGTGGTACAACAAATTTCCAGGCAGGCAGCAGCTTGAATTCTACTACGACTACCATCAGTAAAGGTGATGTAAATTTTGAAGCCGGCTCTGCTATCAATGCCAATAATTTGGTTGTTAATGGTAGCTCAGGAACTACAGTAGTGAATGGTACAGCAGCTTTCCAGGCTGGCTCTCATACAGTAAATAATCTTACCATACAACAATATGGTATTGTGAATGGTGCTGGAAACATTGCCGTGAACAATGCCTTTGTATGGTCTGGTGGTTATCTTTACGGTGTTGATGGACAACAAACTTTGACCGCCAATGCTGGTATGGAGCTTTCTGACACGACAAAATACATGTATGATCGTACGGTTGTGAATACAACAGGACAAACAGCGACCTGGAGTGGAGGCACAATCAACCTTTACAACACAAGCAAATTCATCAACCACGGCGATTTCCATCTTACCAATAACAACAGCATGACAGAGCAAAGCGGAACAGCCACTTTGGAGAACTATGGAACCTTAACCAAAACAGCAAGCACAGGAACTTCTACTTTCAGTAATGTGGATGTCTTGAATGCTGCCAACGCTCAGATTCAGGTACAGACAGGGACAATGAGCATCAGTGGGGCACTGACGAATGAAGGAAATATCAACATTTCCAGTGGAGCGACATTGAGTTTATCAGGAAGTACGGTACACCAATTGTCAGGTACTATACAGGGCGAAGGTACCTTCAACGTTTCCTCTAGTGCTGGTGTGAATATTACAGGGACATACAATATGTCCAATACCAGCCTTACAGGCGGTACAACAAACTTCATGACAAACAATGCCTCTTTGGGAATAGCGAATGTTTCTGGTTCGTCTACATACGTAAACTTCGAGAATGCAGCCCAGGCAAACAGCATAACAGTAAGTTCAGGCAATCTTGTCAATAAAACGAGCCTGACGGCAACCACGTTCCAGAATAGTGGCGGTACTTCTACTTTTCAGACAGGCAGTGTGATGAACGCTCCTACATTTACCATGAGTTCAGGAACTGTTGACTTCCAAACAGGAAGCACATTGAACGCTACAACCGTCGACCTGAATGGTGGTACTGGTAATTTTACAGGCTCTACCATTGCTTCTGACAATTTCAACCTGACAGGAGCTACAACCAACTTGACAGGGGCAGCCTTGAATTCCACAACCACTACAATGACTGCAGGAACTACGAGATTCACGAGCAGCAGCATTGCTTCCCAGGATTTCAATATGTCTGGCGGTGCTTTGTATTTCAATGGCACGGATAAACAGACCTTGAATAATTTTAATTTCTCTGGTGGCAATGTTTATGGAAGTGGAGATGTGGATGTCAATGGGACATGGAACTGGACGGCTGGTTATGTGCGTGGAAACACAGGTCAGGAAGTCCTGACACTCAAAGGAGCGACAAACATTTCCACGACTTCTGCCAAGAGGCTATACAACCGCACTGTTGTCAATGATGAGAACCAGACCATGAGCTGGACGGCTGGTACGATCAACCTCTACGATACCACAACTATCATCAATAAAGGTAATCTTGAATCCACAGGCAATACTACAATCTATGAACAGACAGGAACAGCCGTATTCCATAACCAGGGGACACTGGTCAAGAAGACTGCTACAGGCACAACGTATTTTACCAACATGGATGTTATCAACACAGGCAGAGTCGAGGTGCAAAGCGGTATCTTGAATTTCAATAATAGCGTTTATACCCAAAATGCTGGTCTTACTGTCTTGAATGGTGGTAGCATTACCTCCAGCAACACTATGGTCATCAACGGTGGTGCTATCGCTGGTTCGGGTACTATTACAGCCAGCGTTCTGGTCGGATCAGATGCAAGGCTTGCTCCTGGCTTTTCTCCTGGCCTTCTGGATATAGATGGCAGCCTTACTCTGAATGCAGGCTCTATTCTGGATATTGAAATCGAAAATCTGGATGGAACCTTAGGGATCAGCCACGATTTCCTGGACATCAGAGATGATGCTATCTTTAGTAGCGGAGTTGTCTTGAATGTCAGCCTATCCCAGTCCCTGGCGAATACTTTGAATGCCGATCTGGCACAGGGTATTTACCGATCTTTTAAAATACTTTCCGCAGGAACTGATGGAACAGGAAGCATCTCTCTTACACCATCGCAGCTTTTGTTTGTAGATGAGAACTATCTATGGTCAGCATACGTCCTGAACAACAAAGATCTCTATCTGCAATATAACGGGCCTACATACATTCCCGTTCCGAGCTTTACAGCCAGCAATGCAAGCTTTGGCAATGTGCGTATTGGAACGCAAGCTACAGGGACAATCACTGTTACCAATACAAGCGATATAGGTATAGATCCTATCAATGGCAGTATCGGTTCTGTTTCTGCGAATGGTTTCAGTTCTACACCAGGCGATCAGAGTTTCAGCAATCTTGCTATAAATAGCAGTGTAAGCCGCACATATACTTATGCCCCTACTGCCATCGGCAATCATTCTGCTACGGTGAATATCAATACTAATATAGGCAATCAGGTAGCCAACTTGAACGGTACAGGCGTATCTCCTGTATTTTCTTCTTCGATTGCACCTAATACCCTGATTGATTTTGGAACAGTAGAAGCCTATAGCAGCAACGAATACATCTTGAGAATCCAAAACCTTACACCAGAGGACTTAGGCAATCTTACCAATTTGACTCTCTTGAGTGCTACCCTCTCTGGTATGGATGCTGGTTACTTTTCCATAGAAAATTTTACTCCAGGCACAGTACTCGGCAAGAATGCCTATCTGGATCTGCTTCTCAGGGCAACCAATCCTGAATGGCGATTTGCTTACAGATCTGGCATATTGACCCTGGTTACAGATGAAAATGCTGCATTTGGAATGGCAGGGAATACCTATACATTCTATCTGACAGCGTATATGGTACCAGAGCCTTGCACATATATCGTTATGAGCCTGGCAATCCTGGTTTTCTGTATCTATCGTAAAAAACACTGTCATGCCAAAGGATATAAAAATGCAAAAATTCTATAAAAATTTTAAATATTTTTTGATTGGATACTGGCTCTTTTTTATTGCATTCCAGGGGATTGTCTGTGCGTCCATGATAGACGACTTCAACAATGGGCTTAGCGGTTGGACTATACAACAAAATCCAGACGATGTGATTGCCAATCCTAATGGCGAGCCAGTTATTACCATCAAGAATAGCAATGTAGGAATGACCTGGTTGACATCCAATACAATAGGTTCTGTAAATGATTTTGATATTGCTGTTTCTTTTGTCGGCTCCCCTGTCATCAATGGAAACGATTCTTTTGGTCTTATTTTTGGCTTTCAGAATATAAACAACTATTATCTGGCTTATGTTTTCCCTGGCTTTCCTCAAAGTGCATTCCGTCTTGAAAAGGTAGTAAATGGTTCATTAACTACTGTTTATACTGATTCTAATGCTAACCATCCAGTAGGATTTACTTTCAGCACTGGAAGCGAGAGTACCATTAAGCCAGATGCCTTAAGAATAAAACGCGTTGGTAATAGCTTTGAGGCTTTTGTCGCTGATTCTGTCACTACAGGATGGCAGAGCTTTTCGGGAAGCACATGGACAGACAATAGTTTCGGTGCTGGTCTGGTAGGTTTTGGGAAAAGATACGATCTTTCTACCACAGAGCCTATAGGCACTCGCTTTGCTGTATTTGGAGAGGGAAGCACTGGTATTGATGCTGTTCTTCAATCCACTGATTTTGCTCTTAGCCAAAGCAATTTTAGCATCAATGTTCCTGAAACCAACTCTTTTGTTTTTCTACTTATTTTTCTTCTCATATTTTTGAGACGTTCTATAATTTAAAAGGGAGAAAAATATGAAAACAATGTTTTTTCTTTTATTATTTTATACTGTTTCTGCATCTGCTGCTTTTCTAAGCGTAGATTTAATCAATGATCCTGATTTGCCTGTAGCCAATCTTTATTCTTCAGGCCCAGGCGATCCTGCGCCTGCCAATCTTTCTTCCAGCACGGATGCAATTTGGGGACAATACTCTCTTCGTGTTCAAGGGGGAACATTGGCTAATGGAGGTGGTACACTAGGCGGTATGGTAAAAAGTATGCCAACTCTTATTGCGGGGAAGCGATATAGCTTTATGTACTGGGCAAAGGCTTTGACTACGCCTTTTAGTGAATACTTTAGCTTCCAAAGTGGCGGAGGTGATACAAACAATATGTGCCATGGTATTCCTGTGATCCAGGAATGGAGAGAGTATTCTTATACAGTAGTCCTGGATGTAGCCAAGCCTGTTTTCTACACATGGGCTAACCTGCCCGGAGCTGTTCTTTTGATTGACAATATTCGAGTGTATGAAGTCTCTAATGATACTCCTCTGGGACTTTCTGTCAATACCATACCAGAGCCAGGAACTATCGTATTTTTCTTCATGGGATTCCTGGCTTACATCACCTTCAGGCTCTTTGCCAGACAATAGCGGGCAGAAAGGATTTCTATGACAAAAAAATATATATTGCTATTTATCCTTTGCCTTTTTTTCATGATGAATTTTCTTTATGCTTATCCTATATCCGATTTATTTGATGGTGCTTCTGTAAACACTGGAATATGGACGGTAGAAAAGCCTTTGAGTGCTTCCAGCATAACACTATCGAGTGGACAGCTCAGAATTGCTACAGGGGCAGCCGATGCTGATCTATGGACACCTACAAATACTAATGCTCCAAGAGTTTATCAGAGTACCAACCGCACCGATTCATGGCTAATAGAAACCAAAATGACTTTTTCTGCTACTGCATCCTATCAGGAAGCAGGAATTTTTCTAAAAGCGACCAATACACCTGCTAACTGGGGTGGCTACATAAGACCATTGAATCATGTTTATGACTGGGATGGAAAAAACAGAGTAGGAAGCGTAACCTATACCAATTCTCTTGTTTACCTGCGTTTAGAAAAGATAGGGATCCAATTTCGTTCCTGGTACAGCACCGATGGTGCTACCTGGAACTTTCTCAGCAACCAGACATGGGACTATGACATTACTGCTGTCGGTCTTTATGGGATAAGAATGGGAAGTGCCCCACAAACTCTGGCAACTTTTGATTATTTTACAGTAAGCCAGGTTCCTGAAGTATCTACAACTCTCTATGTTCTTGCAGGGGCAGTTTTCTTGGCAGTTTGCAAACTTTTTTGGAAAGGATAGGTATGAAAATTTTTACCTTTTTTATTCTCAGCCTTTTTTGTATGGTAAGCACTCAGGCGTTTACCATTTTAGGATATTCTCCTAGCAACTACAATGCTAATGTAGCTACCATGAATAGCAATCTAGGAATCGATAGCTCTTACATCATCGAAGATTTTGAAGATGGCACCTTGATTCCTGGTCTTAGCATCCAGTATTCCAACGGTAGTACAACACCCTTATTCAATGCTTCATGGGCTTATGGGACTTATCTATGGGATGGATCCAGGGTTTTTTCTGCATACGAGAATGGGGGTTACCCTGATCCTACTTTTAGCTTTGCCACAGGGGTAACGGCTTTCGGCATCGGTATATCCAATGCCTATTTATCTTCCACGAGCTATCCTACTTATCTTCGTATCAATGGAACAAGCTATGGAACCATTGGTGCTATTTCTGGATATACGAGCGCAGACGATGGCAGAAATATCTATATCAGGGTTGTTGCAGATGCAGGAGAAGTGATCAACTCCATTAAATTCGATATGGCTCCTGGGGATTATATAAGCTATGACCACCTGGCCGTTCGTTTGGTTCCTGAGCTGTCCTGCGTATGGCTTGTGGTTTTAGCGATAGGGATACTGTCATCCCGCGTCTATAGAAAGGAAAAATAAAATGCAAAACAAAATTTTATTTTTTTTAATAATTTTTAGTTTTACTGTTCTGGAGGCAGCCAGCATCATTGGAGTTTCCCTTCCAGTGAATAGTATGGATGCTAGTTGTACTCCACTCGATTCTGGTGTTTGGAATTCCGAGCCTTTGAATGTCAACAGTGGTATTGGATATTGGGTCAACCCAAGTTTGTCTGGTGGATTTGTTATGCACGATCATGTTTATGTGAGTTCTTATGCTCCAGATCCTACCAGGTCTGTCATTACTTATAAATTCGATACAGCAGTGGTTGTCAGCCAGGTACAAATCTATCAACATACCCGCGGTATCTCTCAGATAGAAGGGAAAGTAGGAAATTCTCTGACTTCTCTTACCAGCATCGGTAGTACTTTTAGCAATCGGGGCGATGTTACAGGCTGGACTGTTTTTTCGGAATGGGAATCCACTACATTTTCTTTTGCTTCAAACACCCTGGCAGGAACATACTTTCAGATGGTCGTTAAAAAAACTACCTGGACAGATGGCTATGCTGCTTACCGTGGCTTTCTGACATTCACCCAGGCTGTTCCTGAAATAGGAACTTTTTATAGCGTAGGTTTCAGTGCTATAATAGCAGTTGGCTATTTCCTGAGACGAAAATATTGTCTTTAAACGATGCTCACACCCACGCGCTGTGTGGGTGTGGATCGGCTATTGGTCACTTAGCGATGAGAATTAAATAACTTCCCCATTTTTAATTGAATACAAGACAGCTTG
>CALKWO010000119.1 GCA_938003875.1 uncultured bacterium | reverse complement strand
GATAACGAATCATACAAAATTTGTCAAATGGACTTTTATCTGAATCTATAGGCTTCTATCGTTTTTTGGACCGATGCCAAATTTTATAACTATCCCTAGGGCGCATACAGTAAGTTCGGGGGGGTATCCATATTTTTAGAATTCACCGCAGAGACACGGAGTACGCAGAGAAATGAAAGAAATAACTGATCACCAAGCCCAGTTATTGACTTACCTGAAACTTGGCGGATGGACCGTTGGGCTGTTGATCAATTTCAATGTACCATTTCTCAAGAATGGAATCAATGAATTTGTCCCCGTTCGCAATATATTTTCAATAATTTTTTTTTGCATATTGCATAATTTTATGATAGTATTTTAGTATCACATTGCGATTATGTAATGATTGTATCATAATTCTTTTATAGTTTTTATCAGGAGTTGTTTTAATGATTGAATTCATTTATAAAACTCTTGCATCATTAGGATTCACACATCCACTACATCCCGTTACTGCCCATGTTGTTATGGGAATGATAATGGGAGGTTTTTTATTCAAGCTGGCTTCTTACAAATGGAAAGACATGTCCAAAACTGCTGACCATTGCTATATCATGGCCCTCATATTTACTCCTCTTACTATCATTTTAGGCTTGATGGACTGGGCCCATCGTTTTTCGGGTGTGATGAACAACCTTATTGTTGCAAAATTTGTCTTAGCTGGAGCTTTTACATTGCTCCTGTCGGTGCTTGTATATTTCAAGTATAAAGGGAATGTTGGTAATAAAATTATTTTTACATTGTATGTTCTATGCCTTCTTGCTGCCACAGGCCTTGGTTTTGTTGGCGGAGAGTTGGTATTTGGTTAATTTTTTAGGAGGCGGTGATCAGCCATTGGCTATTTCATCGTAATAATGTAATGAAAAAAATACTCTTTATTCTATGTGTCTGCATGATCAATATATTTTTGGTTTCCTGTACAGAAAAGGAACCTCAGAAACCACTGGAAAGCAAAAATGCCTCTTTAGGTGAGGACGGATATACATATAAGATCACAGTCGGAAAAATGCAGTTCAGTTGGAAAATCTTAGACAAAAATATCAGCGTTCAGCTAAAAGGTGAAACTTCTGGATGGATTGGCATTGGATTCAATCCAACAGAAGGAATGAAAGACGCTAACTTCATCATGGGCTATGTCAAGGATGGAACAGCAACTTTGAGCAGCCAATATGGCATATCCAAAATGCTCCATAAAGGAAGTACGGATATTGGAGGCAAAGACTACATTCTGAATCCATCAGGTTCCTTTAAAGACAAAGTTACTGAGATCAAATTCGAATACCCTTTGTCTACAGGAGACAAGCTGGACAGACCCATCAAAGTCAACGAAGATACTACAGTATTGCTCGCCTATGGCTCTACAACAATGCTTTCCCATCAACATATGTCCCGTTCTAAATTGGTCGTAAACCTGAGCAATGGTAAGTATTCATTACTTGTGTCTAACTAATTTGCAGGCATAAAATATGAAACTACAGACAATGTTAATTTTGGGATTTTTGATTTTTGTGTTGAATGCTGTTGAGCCACAACTTGTAAGTGTCAGTGAGAATTTGGGAAACAAGGTTTCCCTTGATTTGGCTTTTCATGATGAAAAAGGGAATAGGCTAACTTTAGGGAGTTATATAGACAAACCCACAATCGTTCTTCCTGTATATTATCATTGTCCTGGATCATGTGGAACAATGCTCTCCAGCCTTTCTACTGCCTTGAATAATGTTCCTTTAATCCCTGGCAAAGACTATCGAGTGCTTTCCCTGAGCTTTGATCATGAAGAAAATACGGAAAACGCAGCTACAACAAAGAATAACTATTTTAAGCTATTGAAAAAAGGATTTCCCGAAGACGATTGGAAATTTTTGACAGGGGATGTTGAAAATATAAAGCTTTTTACAAATTCTATAGGCTACTATTTCAACCGTGTAGAAAAGCATATATATGAACATCCTAATGCCATCGTTATTCTTTCCAAGGATGGTACTGTCATAAGGTATCTATATGGCCCATCTTTTTTACCTTTTGATATAGGAATGGCACTGACAGAGGCATCCAAGGGAACCCCATCCTTATCCATCAGGAAATTAATTTCGTATTGTTTCAGTTATGAACCAGAAAAGAGGGCATACGCATTCAACCTTGTTCGCTATATCGTTATCGCTATACTGCTCACGTTGGGAGTGGCGATGTTCTTCTTACTGAGAAAAAAAAGAAAATAAACTATATAAGGTGTGCTTTTATGTCCGAAGAACCTTCTTTTTATCAAACGCCCTCATCCAATCGCTTAAAAGGAATCTGGGCATGGCTTTTAACCACAGATCACAAGAGAATAGGCATCATGTATCTTCTGGTTATCATGCTCTGGTTTTCTATCGGCATAGTTTTAGGGATACTCATACGCACCAATCTGATGTTCGTAAACCCAAAACTCATGGAAGCCCAGACCTACAATGCCTTGTTTACGCTTCACGGGGTGATCATGATTTTTTTGTTTATCATCCCTGCAATCCCTTCCATTTTTGGAAATTTCCTGCTGCCTATACAAATTGGAGCTGACGATGTCTTCTTCCCCAAGCTGAACCTTCTTTCCTGGTATCTGTATATAGCAGGAGGAATACTGGCAATTGTATCTCTTTTTCTCAAAGGCATCCCCGATACAGGATGGACTTTCTATGTCCCTTTTAGCATAAATACTCAAACAGGTGTCACGCTCAGTGTTTTTGCGGTGTTCATTCTAGGGATTTCCTCCATGATTACGGGGCTTAACTTCATTACTACCATCCATCGCATGCGTAAGGATGACATGGGATGGATGCAGTTGCCTCTTTTTACGTGGTCGATATATGCTACATCCTGGGTTCAATTGCTGGCAACTCCTATCGTTGGAGTGACTTTGCTCGTGGTGATTTTCGAGAGGCTTTTTGGAGTCGGACTATTCGATCCGTCCAAAGGAGGCGACCCTCTTTTATACCAGCACTTGTTCTGGATGTATTCTCATCCTGCTGTATATATCATGATTTTGCCTGCGATGGGGATCATTTCCGAAATATTCCCTGTATTTGCTCGTAAGTCTATCTTTGGCTATAAGGCGATTGTCGCATCCAGTATGGCTATCGCTATCGTTGGGTCCCTTGTCTGGGCACACCACATGTTCGTAAGCGGCATGAGCGATGTGGCTGTCCTGGTATTCTCCTTGCTGACATTCCTGGTGGCTATACCTAGTGCTATCAAAGTCTTCAATTGGGTGTCAACCCTATATAAAGGCTCTATTTATGTAGCCCCTCCACTATTGTTTGCGTTATGCTTTGTATTCCTGTTTTGCGTCGGAGGATTCACGGGCCTCATTCAGGGGGCGGCAGGGCCTAATGTGCATATACACGACACCCATTTCATCGTAGGACACTTCCATTTTGTCATGTTCGGCGGAACGGGATTTGCCTTCCTCGCAGGATTGCATTTCTGGTGGCCCAAATTTTTTGGACGCATGTACAATTTCAAAGCAGCTTACACAGGAACGATCCTGCTAACAGTTGGTTTTATCATGCACTATATGCCCATGTTCATATTGGGTTTAAAAGGAATGCCTCGCCGTTATTACACCTATTTGCCAGAATTACAGCCCATGAACTTTTTCGCAGGAATCGGAGCCTATATCATGGTGGGCGGTCTTGTTGTCGTACTGATAAATTTGCTTGCCAGTTTTCGCCGTAAAGAAAGCGTTCCTGCTGATCCATGGGGCGGAACAACACTGGAATGGTACGTGCCATCTCCTCCTCCTCTCAAAAATTTTGTACACGAGCCTGTTGTTAATTCATATCCATACGATTTCCCTAAAAAATTTCATGAAATGAAATCGTCTGGCAATTCTGCTAATAAAGGGGTATGATATGAGCGAACATCATGTAGACAATACAGGCTCTAAATTTGGCATGTGGCTTTTTTTATATTCGGAGCTGATGTTGTTTGGAGGGCTGTTTGTTCTCTATGCTGCTTATTATTACCAATATACAACATTCTTCATCTCAGGAGGCAAGCAGCTTGATCTCTTTTTGGGAACAATGAACACTGTAATTCTACTTTTGAGCAGCTTTACTGTGGCATGTTCTATTGAAGCCATGCGTAAAAATTCCAAAAAACTCGTTCTCCTACTGCTTGGTCTGACAGTGTTCTTTGGAATCCTATTCCTGTGCAATAAATATATCGAATGGAATCATAAATTCCAACACGGTATATATCCTGGCTCAGCTTACATGGAACAATCGGCTAAAGGTCTGGTCATATTCTTTGGACTTTACTTTACGATGACAGGCCTTCACGCTCTCCATCTTCTGATCGGGCTTATTGTGATAGGAGTATGCTTCTTCTTGTGCTGGTCAGATCGGATCAACGCAAAAGACTTCATCACTCTGGACAATTCAGGGCTTTACTGGCATCTTATTGACGTTATATGGATATTTTTGTTCCCTTTGTTCTATTTGATTCTTTGAGTCGCTCCATGCGATAAACATGAGGATATCAATGGAAAATACGAGTCATGAGCATACATTATCGTATAAAGGTCTGTCATTCATATTATTTTTATTGTTGGTACTGACCGGCATAACGGTAGCAATATCCAGAGTAGACCTGGGAATTTTTAGAATCTGGGCGGCTCTTGCCATTGCATCGTTAAAAGCAGCTTTTGTCCTGCTGTTCTTTATGCATATAATACAGGCAGGAAAAAGGGTCACTATCACTTTCATAACAACAATATTGATTTTAGCGATGTTCATAGGTTTTACATTTTTTGATATCGCTTACAGGTGAAAATATGGGAAATGCAGTAAAATATGTAGACGATGCGTTCATATATATCATAGTTTTCAGTCTTTTTCTGCTTGTGGTCATCACTGCTACGATGGTTTATTTTGTCATCAAATACAGGGCAAGCAAACACCCTGAACCATCCGATATCAGAACAAACTGGAAAATCGAGTTGATATGGACTGTGATACCGACAATAATCGCTCTGGGGATGTTTTATATTGGCTGGCAATCTTACATAGGACTCCGTACCGTACCTCCCGATGCAATAGAAATAGATGTGACAGGGATGCAGTATGCCTGGGTTTTTCGCTACCCTAACAACAAGGAGTCCGAAAGCGTACTCATCGTTCCTCAAGGGAAACCCATCAAGCTGAATATAACATCCCTAGATGTATTGCACAGCCTTTTCATCCCAGCATTCAGAATAAAAATGGATGCTATCAAGAACATGAAAACATACACATGGTTTTATGCAGACAAGATTGGTAATTATACGATTTTCTGTACAGAATATTGCGGTGTAGGTCATGCAGACATGACAGGGATGCTGCGTATCGTTACTGAGTCCGAATACAGCGAATGGCTGAACAAAAAATAAACAGGATAGAGTAACTTGAGACTTGGCAGCAGAATCAGATTATTAAAAATGCCTGTGAGCCTTATGAGTGCAACCGTGGCTTTTCTAGGATACATACTCTGTGCAAACAGGCTGTCCGCTTTCCCAGTAGCCCTATCCGTATTTATGCTATCAGCAGGAGCAGCATCTCTGAATCATTGCCAGGATAGAAACATGGATGCCATGATGGAACGGACTCGCAAGAGGCCGATTCCTTCTGGCGATATTTCTTATACACAGGCTCTGATTCAAACCATTGTCTTGATGATATCGGGCTTTCTCTTGTTGATAGCGTCGTCTATCTCCATAGCTCCTGCAATCATAGGGCTATTCACGATCATCCTGTATAATGCAATCTACACCCCCTTCAAAAAAAACAACAGCCCTGCATTTCTGCCGGGTGTTATTAGCGGTATGCTGCCACCATCTATCGGCTGGTTAGCGGCTGGAGGGGATTTTTTCCATCCACAGATATGGTATATCATGATTCTGCTTGCCATCTGGCAGGTACCTCACACATGGCTCATCATCCTCTCCTATCCAAACGATTATAAAAATGCTGGTATCCCTACTATACTAGACTCTATATCGGAAATAACTGTCAAAAAGCTTTTATTTCTATGGGTGTTGGCGTTTGCCGTTTCAACTTTGTTCTCCAGATTGTTTATCCTTCCTGATAGCAGATTTCTCCATAGGATGATATTGGGAAATGCTATTGTATTATCAATATTATTTTCCTTCTATACTCTAAGATATTGTAAAAAAAATAGTTACCGCTTTCTTTTCCATTGTTTAAATGCATCTATGCTGTTACTGGTTCTTATGATTATCATGGCAGTCATGCTATGATGCAAATTGAATAGACATTTAAGCGGTTTTAAAAAATACCACCCTTTCAGGGCAAAAACCAGATATCTTGTATTCCGTTAGAAATGGGGAAATTATTTAATAATCATCGCTAAGAGTAACTCAATGAGAAAAAATAAAATACAGGTTTTTTATCGTCCTGAACAGGTACTCAGAGAAGACAACAATTACAATTTTTCCAAAAGCCCATTGAAGCCTAAGCTGCTCATCGAATTTTTGCAAAAGCATGGGTTATGGAACTATTTCGACCTCCATAGCGACTGGCAGCCCTTCCAAAAGAAAGATTTTCTTCTGGCTCATACAGAAGAATACGTTCATGGTTTTTTTTCTGGAATTCGCGGAATATGCGAATCCAATGGTCTAAAATGGAGTGTCCAGTTTGCTGACAGCGTGCGCTATACCAACGCTAGTTTATACGAAGCGATTCGTTTTGCGGTTTTAAATCCGTCACACATCACTTTTAGTCCCACAAGCGGGTTTCATCATGCTCACCCTCATAGTGGAAGCGGTTTTTGCACTTTTAGCGGGCAAGTCATCGCTTCCGTCAAGATGTACAGGGAATACGGAATATCAGGAGCCTATATTGATTTAGATGGACATTTCGGCAATTCCATCGAAGATGCGCGGAGTTTTGTTAAGGATTTGAATCAAGCCGTGCCAATGGGTTGCAACATCAACCCTGATGGGGAGGGGAAGCTTTATCTCAAAGACCTTCAGAAGCGTTTATCTGTTCTCTATGAAAAACTGATAACGCAGCAAATCCATTACGTAGTATTCCCTCATGGCGCGGATTCTCACGAATGGGATGATATGGATGGCCAATGCACTACAGAAGAATGGCTTCAGAGCAGTAATATGGTTTATACTATGATTCTGAATGCCAGCAAAAAATTAGGAAAACCAGTACCGCTCACATTGACTCTCTTTGGCGGTTATCGCAGCGACGATTACGATTCGGTATTGAGTTTGCATACCGATGATATCACTATCTGTCTCAACATCCTTTGTGGGAGTGCAATAGATTATTCGGCTCAGGTGAAACCAAGAAGGGCGTAACCGCTAATGCGCCCAAGTTTTTTTTACCTCATTGTCTGGCAGTGGAAGAAAACAGTGCAGGCCCATATTTTCTCTTCAAAATACAAACTATAGATAGAGTCATGTTCTTAGCTTATTTTATTCTTATTTTCCTTGATTTCATAGGCTTTTTTATCCTCTGCGTAACTCCTATAAAGAAATATCAGTTGGAGGATATAATTTATCATTTTTTAGCATATTTGAATCTTTCAAGATGCGGATTATATCAAACTATGCTTTACTTTGAAAAGAGAAAAACTACTCATTTCAGTATAGAAGAAAGTAGATATTTTTACAATGAATTTTTGGCAACTTTTCCCATTAGACAGCCAACAATGCTCTATGTTAAAGAACTTGTTTTTTGAGAAATTTTTTGGCTTGAAAATTCATCATCTAATCTATGCCTGGTGCATTACAAGGAAGGAATCAAAAGAACGGAGTATCTTGTAGCGGCAATTGATTGGATGAGTATAAAGTTTAAAAAAATTGTTTTTGTGTAACATACGAAGTTGTTGCTTATCTTTCAGTATATAAGACGAGGCTAGTCTCGTCTTCATATAATAAAAGGAAAAAACATGGAATCAGAAAAATTTTCATTAAAGAATGTCTTTCTCTATTTTTCGGTCAGTTTCACTATCCAAGAAGTTGCCGAAGCGAATCTTCTCAAGTTCGAGGCCAGAGAGCAGTTGAAACAAAAATTTTTGGAAAAGCCTGAGATAGAAGCGATTGAATGTCTCACAAAAAATAGAGAATTTGCTATTTTTTTCCAGGAAAATGCCCAACAAGAATTCTCCACTCTGGCAAACTATTGCAAAATTGAAAATAGCCGCCTTGCTCCTGTATACCTTCAAAATAATATATTTATGAGAATTCAGTTACGACAAAAGGCACTGGGAGAATGGAATAGCTTGTTTGCTTTTCTTGGAGAGAAAACAAAGGTAGTTTCCGCTATCATCACCTTGCTACTACAGGCGTAGGAATTATGACGTTACGCGTGAATGTCCAGGATACGGATGTTCATGCCCTATGCCAAAGCTACCGCAGAGAAAAGGTCGCCCTCATCGGCAGCAACATGCAGAATTTTCTCCGAAATAAAATAGGATACTTATGTTCCTATCACCCAAAGGACGATAAACAGGGTACAGAACCAAGTGCTTTTATTTTTACGGTAGTTCGTGATGCAGGTTTTGCCGGAGATAATATCAAGGTTCTACTAGATAAAAACAAGAAAGAATTTTACTCCCTTGATGCAGGACTGGAATTTTTGGGAAGTGGGATAACAGAGGAGGCATTGAACAATTTTCTTAACTCTGATCTAAGCATTCGCAAGGATACCTTCTTTTCCCTCAAACGCAATGCGCTTCTGATAGAATCACAATCGAAACGTCAGAATTTTACACGGCAACGACTGCCCGCAAACGCCAGCCAAGAGGCTATAGAAAACCGCGAGGAATACAACGACCTTAACTACCTGATCTGGCTGGAAATTTTGCTTTATCAACGCCATCTATTGCATATTTCCTATCAGTCACTCCAGGAGTTTGATGAAGCACCTATTGACAAACGAAGTGTTTACGAAATTATGTCTTTTCACGATAAGATGAGTACATTAATCAACAATCTTCAAGGCTCAATGACAACCGTTTATGAAACATACCAGGAATGGCTGGCCCACGGACGAAAAGTGATGGGCATAGATGCTCTCTATCAAATATTTCAATATCGGATCGGACAAATCAACACTAGTATTCAAAGCAAATACCAGTATGAACAAATTAGCAGACAAAACTGGCTCTCAGAGATCAGCGTATGGCTTTCCAAGGTGGTACTGTTTTTTTGCATCCTTCAATTTATTGAAAGCCTCCTCAAGATGGTGCAGGAGAATAAGGCATTGCAAGGGATAGCAGATTATCGTCTCGAAATCTATATGGTATTTTCCCTGATCTTTATCGGATACTTCGTGTTGTCTTTGATGAAGTTGAGGAGGAGGGGTAAGAATGATTCTCTGGGATCAAGCCAGAATTGAATCAAGGCCAATAAAATTGAATAAGGCAGAACCGATATTGAGCCTATCCGAAAAATCTCTTTGGTATAAAATTTCGATGTATCTTGCATAATTTGGTTGCGAACCCAAAATCGTCCTCAGAGTAGCTACGGCTACACTTGCGATGATTTTGGAACCTTCTCTTCGTTCTGCAATCACCTCAAAATTTTCACCTCAAATTATTTTTCGGAATGCTCTTAGTTGGAGGCAGGAGTCAGCACTCCATAAATTTTATAACGAGTATATGCTCTTTTTCTTGATACAAGTGAGCAACGTATAATTGTCTTCCTGGCTGTGGATAATCGAAGGCAAATGAAAATTGCTGAAAGCATTGTTCTATCAATCGTACAGGAAAACGATCCCTGTATACCTTGATTAGCAAATCTTGGGGAAATCCTTGGGACTCAATTTCCAGACGATGGCAAGACAATCCCAAAATCAATGTCCTGGATGTGCCACAGGCCAAACGTCGGACTAATCGGAAATCTTTTTCCGAAGGCGTGTTCTCTGGTAAACGGAGGGGATAAAAATAAGGTGTCTTCTTAAGAGAGAAAGAGAAAAGATGCTGAGTATCCTGATCGCTCTCCAGAAAGATTTCGTAGTCCTCCCGCTCTATCTGATCCAGAAACGCCCCGTTTTCATGGATTACTGCATATCGGATTTCCCCGGAAAGAGGATGCAGAATCACACGTTGGTATCTGCTCCGAAGGTGCTTGCAAAGACGGAATAAAAGATCTAGTCGGTTTTCTTTCCACCGGGAGATAATATGCCCTGCTCCCTGGGGAAGAGGAAAGACTTCACCGCGGAATTTGGGGTTGGATTCTTCGGAATTTTGTAATATAGCGATCTCTTTCATCTCGTTTTGGGCATCGTCTTCCATAGTACAGGAGAGTTCCTCTTCCATAACTTCTTCTTCGCAAAATCTTAGGATTTCTTCTTTGGTATCATTTGACATGGTATTTTCCTTTCTTTTCAAGTTTCTTTCTCAATGTTTGGTTCTCTCTACCATAAAAGAGATTAAGATAGCGATTTTGTTACAAAAAATTTTTCTACCTGTAAGTTACTTGTGCAATCAGAAAAATTCTAAAAATATTGTAACAATTTCGATATTTCCTTATCTGACATAATATAGGCGATATGTATTGTATATCTTTTTTATAGGAGGAGTGTTACCATGTTGAACATATTTTTGACATCCAGAATGAACAACGAAGTTTTTTGGGAACGAAAGATACTGGTCGAACGGCTGAACTCTGAAAATTATACACCGCTGTATTTTGAAGGTGAGCCAAAGGATATTCCCAAAGAAGTCATGGATTATATGCTACAGAATAGCGATGTCTTCATGCCTTTGTATTTTATCACTTGTGGCAGGGAGGCTCCTGATTTGGGCAATGTCACCCCTATAGAATATGAATTGCTGGAGTACATCCAACAACAGGATCGTTTTCCCAGGGAAATGAAAAAACCGATCCTCTTGCTAGACAAAGAACTTCCTGCGGAGATCAGCCAGGATCAATCTTTCGAGAAACTCAGCCAGATACAGAAGCTCCACAATCTCAAAGAAAAAATCGAGCGATACCAAGAGGAAATTGGCCAAGAGCCAAATACACGTAAAGTTTCGTTTATGAACATCAACGAAGTATTACCCAAAATATGCGAAATCTTGGCGAAATTCCGTGAGAAATCCGAAAAGTCTATGGCGTGGGAAAAACAGCAAGAGAAGAAATATGTCATCAAATATCACGGCCCTGATACCGTGGGGTTGATTGCTACGATCACTGATGTCCTTTTCAATCGGTTTCTGATGAACATCGAAAATGTTTCTCATGCGACAGGAGGCAAAACAGCTACGGTCTTTATCTGGTGCAAACCCAGAAGCCACATGGAAGACTATTTTTTGCAGGAATTGAACGAAATGTTCTCATCCAAAGTACGGAATATGTTGAAAAAGAGGCTATCCATTTTAGAAAAAAAGAAAGAAAAAAACTGCTCTGAAGATCGCACGATTTTGGTAAAAAACATACAAAATACGATTGAGAACCTCCGCCAGTTCTACGAACAAGAGAGATATTTTTCTATCGAACAAGAATTCACCTGCCAGGCCGAAGAGGAACAAGAATGCTACTATATGGAAGTCCGCCATATTGACGCTCCTGGTCAGCTTAGCATCATCTGCTCTAAACTCAAGGAAGAGAACATCAACATCGAAGACCTCTATCTCTTGCCAGTAGAAGGGTATAAAAGGCAGAGAAACCTGCGAGTCTGGTTCCGCGATTTGGAACACAGAGAGGAAGAAAGACTGATTCCAGCCTTGGAAAGCAAACTTTACAATATTATCGGCGTAAGGGCCGTATCTATCATCCCAAAAAGTTTTTAGATGATGGATGAGGAATCCTTAAAATCACAGGAATGCCTTCTTGAAAGAAACAACAGATATTGTTATAATTGCCCATTCGGACAAGTAGCCGAGTGGGCAAGCATATTAATAATGATCCCTTAATTTGGCAATGTTAAATTATCTTCGCTATGGGTAAGCCTTCTGGAAGGAATAAAAAAAAGAGAATACAAGCTACTTGAAGTCCTGGGCGACCTGGACACAGCGATGGATTGTTAACAGCGTTCCCTAAAACTCTTGGGGCAGATCGGCAACCCCTCTGAGATTGTGAATAAAAATGAAAAAGAAAGTTTTTATCAGCAGTGTTCAAAGTGAATTTACAGAAGAACGTATATTTATAGCAAATTATTTCAGGAAAGATACGCTTCTTAGTACTTTTTTTGAAGCTTTTATATTTGAAGAAGTTCCTGCAACAACTCATTCTGTACAACAAGTATATCTAAAAGAGGTTAAAAAATCTGATATTTATATTGGACTATTAGGGCAAAATTATGGTTATGAAGATCAGGAAGGTGTTTCAGCTACAGAAAAAGAATATGATTTGGCAAAAAAAATGTTTCTCCCTCGTTGGATATACATTAAAAAACTTCCTGAAAATAAACGAGATTTAAAAGAAAAAGCATTTATTCAAAAAATAGAACACGATGTTTCCAGAAAAATATTTTCTGATATAACATCTCTCCAGGAATCTATTTACAGCTCATGTATTTTATATCTTAGACAAATTGGTAAAATTGAAACACACGATTTTGATGATAGTATCAACCATTTGGCAAAAATAAATGATATTGACCGTGGCATATTGAAAGATTTTATTGTTACAGCACGGCATAAAAGAGGATTTCCTTTAAAAGAAACAGCTTCTACTCAACAGGTATTAAAACATCTTAATTTGATAAGAAATGGAAAGATTGTCAATAGCAGCCTTTTAGCATTTTGTCAAAATCCCCAAAAATTTTTTCCTTCTGCTACAATAAAATGTGCCCATTTCCATGGTATCAATATTCAAAAACCAATACCAGACTATAAAGAATTTGGTGGAAATGTATTTAATATGGCTCAGGAAGCTGTAGATTTTGTGTTGTCCAAAATCAGCCTTTCCATAGGAACTAGAGATAAAAGCAATCAGGTTGAAACAACCTATGAAGTGCCAAGAGCTATTATAGCAGAAGCAATAATCAATGCTGTTGCTCATAGAAATTATTATAGTAGAGCAAGTATTCAAATTGCAATTTTTAAAGATCGTATTGAAATTAGTAATCCTGGTGATTTGCCACCTGAACTTGATTTAAAAGATTTGAAAAATCCTCACAGTTCCTATCCTAGGAATCCTTTACTTGCAGGATGTTTATTTTTAACAGGAGATATTGAAAGGTATGGAACAGGAATCATTGATATGTATAAACTAGCTAAGGAAAAAGGGCTAGCATTGCCTGAAATTTCACTGGGAGAAGGCTTTAAAGTTACAATTTGGCGACCGACTGTTCTTACCCAACCAGTCACCCAACCAGTCACCCAACCAGTCACCCAACCAGTTGAGTTTTTGATCAAATTATTTCTGGAAAAAGAAGTGCTATCTGCAAGTGAAATCAGAAAAGGATTGCATTTAAAAGATAGAAATCATGTCAGAGAACATTATATTAATCCAGCAATTTCATTAGGGTTTATTGAACTCACCATTCCTGAAAAAATCAACAGTAGATTACAAAAATATCGTTTGACAGAAAAAGGAAAAAAATCAATGATTTCAAAACTTAGTAGTGACTCTTTATCCCCTAATATATGAATTGATATGACTTATTGAGCTAGTTTTGTAAAATAATTTTTTTTATACATAAAGTCAGAAATACATTAAAAATAAGGAGAAATCATGGCTAAGGTTAAAGTAGAAATCATTGATTTGGATAAAATCGAGGTGAAGGAGTGTCGTTTGGGGCTGTTGCAGGTGGAGACACAGGCTCAGGCACTGGACGAATCTTTTCGTTTTCGACAAGAGATGGAACCTGGGCAGTTGAGAAAAATTCTGCCTTTGCTGGAAGAGGGGGTTCGGGAGAACTGTGATCTTCTGGTGTTGCCTGAATATTCGATGAGCGAGGGTATTGTAAAGGCAGTATGGGAAGGAAAAGGGGCTTTGTGGGAGCAACTTACGCAAGAGGAACAAAAGCGTTGTGCTGATTTGGCAGGGAAGCTGGGGAAAAAAATTGTAGTAGCTGGCTCTTATGCGGTAGAGGAAGGAGCGTATCGTTACAACGTGAGTCCTGTGCTGGCATACAGCAAGAGATATGCCCAGAAGAAGCTGAATCCTACGAGGAAGGAGCTTCGTGCTGGAATAGACGCTGGAGAGATACTGCATGTCTTTGCCAACACTGGCGTGGGGGATTTTGCTGTGGTGGTTTGCTACGACTTCAGCGACACCAATCTTTTGCGTACTTGCTTGAAAGACAGCGTTGACATGGTTCTGGTAATCACGCACAATAAAGATGCAGAGAGGTTTGCAAAGCTAGCAAGCACCGAATCCTATTGGGTCTATGCGTACATGGGAATCGTAAATGAAGGGAGTTATGGAGGCACGGTGGTTTATGCTCCGCATCATGGAGAGGGTTTGGTAGGCAGGCTGGAAAAGGGAGGCGACCGGATTCTTGTGGTGCCATGCCAGATACCGCAACTGGACAAGTCCCGAAGAGGCGAGAATGTTCCTCCTTTTAAGACACCGCCCGCAGGAACAGGGCCAAGGCATATTCCAAACGTAGACATGCACAGTAGAACAGGGGCATATTTACAAAACAAGGTCATCGAACGAGAGGCATCCATAGCAGTCCCTAAAAGCGAATTTTTGCTCAGGTTGATGCTTGTACAAGACGGGGAAGGCGGAGTACTCGGCATTCTGGAAGGGTTAGGGCGTACATCCTCGTCTGAGATTAAGCTGCCCTGTAGCATAGCATACCAACACGCCCTCTGGCGTCTGGCACAAGGGACACCAGGCAGTCGCAAGCAGTTGGGAAAAGAGAATGTTGCGATAAGCGATGTTCTGGAGGCTCAGGAAACGGCAGGCAGGGAAATCTGGAAAAGCTTTTTTCCTGAAGAAATGGGCAGGCACCTTCTGTACGCTATAGAGAAAGGTAAGGAGCAAGGGACATCGCCCCTCTTGCAGATTTTTTCCGAGTCTTCGGAGTTTTTGGCCTATCCTTACGAGCTTGTGCATTCTCCAGACTACGGCCATCTATGCCTACAGAGCCTTGTGGTGGTGCGCACTCCCATAAGCGTGAGAGACAAAACCACACCGCAACCCGCAGGGCTTCCCATGGAAGTATTGATGCTGGCAGGCGCACCAGAAGGAAACGAAGGGCTGGATTATGAAAAAGAGCAAGAAGTGCTCTTGAAGGCCTTTGACCGTCATCTCAACCCAGGTGTAAGGCTGGATGCAGGACTGTACTTTGTGGAAGATGGAACGCCAGAAGGCCTGCGTCGCTGGGCGCAGCAATTGAATCCCCAGATAATCCACGTAAGTTGTCATGGGGACCAGAATGGCAAACTGGTATTGGAAGATAGCCTGGGTAAGGCCAATCTTATAGAAGCGAAGGATTTGGCAAAGATAGCATGTTTTTCCCAAGACCTTCGGCTTATGGTTCTGAGCAGTTGCCACAGCGGCGAGATGATGAATGGCGGATTGTGCAAGTGTTTGCTGGAAGAGGGCGTACCAATGGCACTGGGGATGCAAAGCGTAATTATGGATCAGGCGGCAACGCTCTTTGCCGGGGAATTTTACCTTGCTCTGGCCCAGGGAAAAGAGATGGCGAGAGCCTTGTACGAAGCACGGTATGCAGTATCCCAACACGGGCGACAAAACCCATCGGAGGAAGGACTGGCAGTGGCAAGCCAGTGGTGGATTCCAGCATGGTACAGTTGGGGAAATTTCCTGCCCCTGATAGATAAAAATAGTCCACACCACAGGATACGCGAGCAGGAAAGCTTCGAGATCGAAGCCATCGTAGACATCGGCCTTTCTTTTGTAGGCCGACGCAAAGACCTGCGCTATATCCGCAGGAAATTGGGGGAAGGCAATCGCAGCATAGAAATCCACGGCTTTGGAGGCATAGGCAAAAGCTCTCTTGTGGCAAGGCTGGCTCATGGCCTCAACAACGAAGGCTATCGAGTTGTAGGGCTGCGTGGCAAGATAACACCAGCGTTGATCCTGGAAAAGCTCAAGACACTGGCTCCAAAAGGCATAGAGGAAAGGCTGATGTCTCCGCAGACGGCAGGGAACTTCTCTGCCCAGTTGCGAATGCTGATGCAGGAAGGTTTCAATGAAAAGCCTGTTGTTTTGATTTTGGACAACCTGGAAGACAACCAGGGAGAAGGAAACAACAGAGGTTTTGCAGAAATTACGGATCAGGACTTGAAAAAATGCCTGGAACAATTAATCCAGGAGCGAAAAGGCAATGCCACCATCCTCATGACTACCCGCTACCCCACGGATCTAAAGGGAAAGCTATCGCACGAACTAGGGGCATTGCTCTTTAGCGACTATTGGAAAAAACTGAGCCGCCTTCCCAACCTCAGCCTTCTCGCTTATGAAGATAAGGAGAAGCTCTACAAGGTGGTGGGAGGCCATCCCCTGCTTCTGGAATTTCTGGACGGAGCCGTGCAAACCAAAGCACAAACACTTGCGGATTTGGAAGAAAAGGACGAGCAGGAACTCAGGAAATCATGGGCGATAGTAGAAACCGCCTCGGAAGATGCCCACAAACGGATGATTATGGAACGGGTATTCCTGGACAAGCTATGGCAGAGCATCGAAGCACAAGACAGGGAAACCCTGGCAGCGACAGCCGTGTATCGCCTGCCCATAGAAAACAAAGGGATCGAAGCCACTCTGGGCAGCCCTGTATCAACCGCAATTTTGCAAAAGCTACGCCAGTGTTCGCTTCTGAACATCACGGCAGAAAAGAAAAAATACGTACACCGCACCGTAGCTCATTACCTCAAGGAAAGGATGGACAAGACACAGAGGGAAAAACTCCACCGTAGTGCTGCCCAATACCATCAGGAAAGGGTCAAGGAAACCCACAACCTGGAGGACATCCTGGAAGCCAGTCACCACTATATCGAAGCAGGAGAATGGAACCTGGCAGCCGACATGACATTTATAGCAGCAGAAAATGCTTTAATGCGTTGGGGGCAATACAGGGAGGCAGAACGACTAAACCGGGACATCCTGGACTATGGAATCTCGCAAGAAAATCAGGCCATTGCCTGGCACAACATCGGAATGTGTCTCCAAAGCCTGGGCGACCTGGATACAGCGATGGATTTCTACCAGCGTGCCCTCAAGCTCTTTGAGCAGAGCGGCAACCTCTCTCAGGTAGCGAGTTCCTTGGGTCAGATCGGAATGGTGTATCAGCAGAGAGGGGAGTTGGAAAAGGCTTTGGATTTCTTCCAGCGTTCCCTCAAGCTCTTTGAGCAGATCGGCAACCCCTCCGAGATAGCGAGTTCCTTGCACCAGATCGGAATGGTGTATCAGCAGAGAGGGGAGTTGGAAAAGGCTTTGGATTTCTTCCAGCGTTCCCTCAAGCTCTTTGAGCAGATCGGCAACCCCTCCGAGATAGCGAGTTCCTTGCACCAGATCGGAATGGTGTATCAGCAGAGAGGGGAGTTGGAAAAGGCTTTGGATTTCTTCCAGCGTTCCCTCAAGCTCTTTGAGCAGATCGGCAACCCCTCCGAGATAGCGAGTTCCTTGCACCAGATCGGAATG
>CALKWO010000118.1 GCA_938003875.1 uncultured bacterium | reverse complement strand
TACACACTTGTGGTTCTCTAGGATAGATCATCCACCCAAAGTGATTAAGAGCCTTGCTATAGAAATCAACTACCACCACCAGAGCAACTGTGTTGTCAAGACCCTAGTTGATAGTTACTGTATTTTCTTGCAAGTGATTGACTACATAGATGTTACACCATCCTGTTGCCAGGTGGTTCCATTTTTTACCATAGCGTTGAGGATGACTAACAGCTTGCGCATGCAAGCGACAAGAGCTACCTTAGTCTTTTTACCAGCATCACGTAGGCGTAAGTAGAATGCCTTGATAACTGGATTGAAGCGAGTAGCCGTTAAAGTAGCCATGTAAAGGATAGCACGAACATCTGCTCGTCCTCCCCATATACATCGTTGGCCGCGCAACTTGCCACTGTCTCTGTTGGCGTTGAACTTGGGGAAGACAAGCTATAGATTTTCTGTGTGTTTTTTTATATTATAGTATTCATGAGTATTAGAGCAAGTCCATGATCTTTCTAATCCTCTACTATTGACATCCCTATTGCTGTATATTCTTCTGGCAGGCTATTTTCTAGTTTAGTCCAGTCTTCTTTTGACATTGGCTTGTTTCTCTTAAGGAAGCTTTGTCTAAGAGCGGACAGGACAAAATTTTTTTTGACCAAAGCCATAATGTGGACTTCCTTGCCCTGTATCTCCATTTCGCTAAATTGTATTCCTAGCATAAGACTGGCTTTTAATTCAGCAACAACGATGTCTTTCTGTGCTACAAAGTCTTTGATATCTGTATTGGATTGTATTACAACACCGAAAATACTTTCTGCAATTTGAGAAATTGCATCTATTCTGGCATATTCCTCTGCATTCAAGAGTTTTTGAGGATTAAGAGGGGTAGTTTCTTCAGGCTTTTCTATTGTGCCTGGTTTATTGATATCTTCTATATATTTTTTGATAGAATCTGCGCATTCTATATCATTTGGCCCAAAAATTTTGCTTCTCCAGACGGCCTCTAAAGCTTTTAGCTCCTGGATATTCTTTTTTTCCCCCGCAAACAATGTTGCTTCCCGAAGGAGTTCATCTGCATCGTATTTTTTATTTTTTTTCCCACTTAATTTTTGGGCATAAAACAGCAAGGCAGTGTAGGCAGTGAGCAAGCGGACATTCTTCTGCTCACGTGCCTTATCTATTTTGGTTTCTATTCCTTTTAAAAAAATATATTCTTTTGCAGAGCCAAAGAAGGTATCCAGGGAGGCTTCCTGGCATAAAGAAGATATACTAAAGACAACCAATAGCAATACAACGAATAAGCTTTTATATGTCACATTCTATTCCTTTCTTGTAAAAAGATAACGAATTGATTATAACACAATCAATATACACGAAGAAAAGCATGTGCAGGCTAAGCAGTGCTATGTTAATAGCATCTGCTTGAGTCTGCGGGAGGAAATGTGGAACTTATTTAATCCTGATTCCTTATTATTGCACTGCTGCTTTGCCTGTGAACTGGTATTTATCCTGACTTAGCATGTTTCTTAGATTTTGATACTCTTCTGGGCTCAACTGCAATCCATTGCTTTCTAAGCCTTTCCTCATAGAATAGATAAACATGGCTCTGCTGATTTCTAGCGTGGTTTGGGCGATAGAATTGCTGATGATTTCTTCCTTTAGAACATTGACTCCGATCAGAAGAGTGCTTTCGATAGAAACAATGACCTGGTGGTTTTGAAGAACGAAATTTTCCATACGAGAGCTGCTTTTGATGACAAATCCTCGAAGGTGTTCTACCAGCTTTCTTCTGGCATCAAGCTGAGATCCATAAAAAGCCATCAATTTTTTTTGTGCATTGGCACTCCAGGCTCCATATCCTTTTGCAGTTAAAATTTCAGGAAACATAAATCGCAATTCCTGATAGTCTTCTGCTGTCATGTTGGGGTTGGCTCTGCGAATAGATTCGATGATGTTGGCACGAGAAATCTGGACAGGCACCGTTACCATGCTACTCATAAAATCAAAATCAGAGTTCAACTGGCTGACTCCTACAAGATGAGTAGGTTCCAGTGAGCCTATGACAACAAGCCTATTCTGCGCATCTATATTTTGGCTACAGGCTGCTATCCAGTTTCCTCGTATTTGCCCAGCAAGATTTCGCAAAGCATCTACTCTGGCAGCCTCTTCTGCCATAAGGGTATCTTGTGCTGGAGAGCCTGGTTTTCTAAGACTGCTTTCTATTGTATCTTCCTGTTTCGCTGGATATTGAGGTACAACGGGCGTATAAGGCTTCTGGCTTGCCTGCGCCAGATCTCTTTGCAATTGAGCAATCTGGTTGCGTAAAGAAATCATTTCCCTGTTCATATCTTCGATTTGTTTTCTGAGCTGCTGGTTTTCAGTCTGAAGAGGCTGCATACCATATCCAGAAGATTTTTCCGCTTGCAGACGCTGGAGGGCATTTCTCAGTTCATCTCTTTCTTTTCCTAAGGCTTCGATTTGTTTTCTGAGCTGTTGGTTTTCAGTCTGAAGAGGCTGCATACCATATCCAGAAGATTTTTCCGCTTGCAGACGCTGGAGGGCATTTCTCAGTTCATCTCTTTCTTTTCCTAAGGCTTCTATCTGGACTTTAAACTGCTGATTGTCTTTCTGAAAGTGTGCAGGCCTTTCTGCTATTTGTTTCTTTAAAAGATTGTTTTCTTGCTCCATCTGTTCTGATTTTGTGCGGAAATGGATAACTTGCTGTTCTAATTCTTTATAACCTTTTTCCCATCTTGTATTTTCGGGAATACTTTGCTGTGTATTTGTCAACAATAAGGCACTTAATTCTTCTTTACTAATAAAACCATTGTTGTCAGCATCTATCAAGCGAAAATATTCGGTATTGTCTTTAGCACCTGGAAATTCTTCGAGTGTAATTTTTCCATCTTTATTTGCGTCCCATTGGGCAAAGCACTCTTCTACCTGAGCTAAAAGAGAAATACAAGAGAAAAAAAAGAAAATCGCCAAACAATAGAATATGTTTTTCATGTCCTAAAGTCTCCTATAAAAAATATAAATATTTTTATTAATTTAATCTAATAATACAATACCTTCTTCTTCTAATACCACAGGAAGGTATTTTTTGATTTTTTCAAGGTGGGATTTAGTAACCTGGATGTTTTGTCTTCTAAAGCTACGATAGAGGGATTCCATAATCCAATCGGAAGAAACGCTTGCTAGCACCCTTAATTTATAAGGCTCTTCTGGGTAGATATAGGCTTCGCTCGTCTTGACTCCAGCCCAAAAGGTTTCAGAAGAGAGTACAATATTTTTTCCCTGTATGCTTAAAAATTCTGGGAAAAATTCTAAAATTTTTTTTACTGTATTGATAAGATTTTCCGTTGCTTTGATTTTGGCTGATTCCGACCTGCTCAAAATTTTTTGCAAGATTCGAGGTTGCTCAGAATAGTATTTAATAGCATCCACCTTTTTCGCCTGGCTCTTTTTATAGAGTAAATCCTCTATCATTCTGCTTCTTTGTAGTTCTTTTTGTTTATCATCTTGACCCCAGGCAAAATCAGGCTTATTTTCTTTCGATTTGATCACCAAGATAGCATGTGCCTTTAAGCCTGTAGAACGATGTGTTACACTAATTACTACATTGCCAGTCTTATCAGACGAATGGTATTCATTTTGCCAGAATTTCCCTGTATTAACATCAAAAGCGATCTGTTCTAAAGGAATCTCTATTTCTGTCATATTCACAAGAGAAATATTTTTTAAAACACGGAAAAGAACAACATCCCCTGTTGTAATTTCCTGAAAAGATGGAATGATTTTGATACCATGGTTTTCTTTTTTAAGATTTTGTGCTATCTCAAAATTTTTAGGGCCAAAATAGCTTTCCTCCCAAATTTGGGCAAGTATCGAAAGATCTTTTTTATTTTCCTGTACTAAAGCAATTTCCGTAGCTTTTTCCAGTAAGTCTAGTCCTGTTAATTCAGGGATCTGCTTTCCTGAAATTTTTTCTGCATGGAAAAACAAAGCAGCATAAGCACCTAGAGCTTTAGCATTGTTCTCTTGAACAGCCTGGCTGATACCATAGGAAATACCTTTAAGAAAGCTAAAATCCCACTCTTCACCAAAAGCATGATAAAATGCACTATCTTCTTCTAAAGATTGTGCCTTGGATAAGGGCACAAAGAGAATCAAAAGAAAAAGGAGAAACAAAAATCCTTTTGGCATTTTTTACCTCCACAAGATGTTACATTCTGTAGATATTACACTTTTTCAAATAATCTCTGGACTTGTCATTAATAATTTTAATGTACTTTTTCCAAAAAAACATATATTTTTAGTAATGATAGAAATTTTTCTGATTATAAGTTGACTTCATTTTCCTAACTCTTTATAATAGCATAATAAACTAAATTTTTAGAAGGAAGAATAAGGCTGAATACAGCCTGATGGAGCAGATGTTATTATCATAGCCCTGCTCATCTGGCACAGGCAAAATTCGCTAAGAGCAGGCTTTGTTATTTATAGGCTTTATAAATTAAGATTGTGACCACAGAAAATGTCAGAATAGGAAAAGGAAGAACGACTGCCAACTGGAACAGACCCAGCAAAGCAGGGCTGCTCATTTGGCATATAGGAATAAATTTTTTTTTCTTCTGTTTGCCGAAAACAATAGCATAACGAAAGGAAAGCATGATTAAAAAAGTAGATTTAGGACAGGCTCTTCATGGAAGTTTTGGAAATCCCGCACCTTTAGGCCTGCTTGGTTTAGCTGTTTCCTGTGCAGCTTTATTGCCAGTAGCGATGGGATTTGCAATAACAAAATCTGCATTCATAACATCAGGAGTGTTTGTACTCTTTTTTGGTTTTTGTTGCCATTTGCTAACTGGTTTAATGGAATTTTCAAATCGAAATACTTATGGTGGGACTATTTTTACCGCTTTTGCATTTAATTGGCTTATTACTGGCTTATCGTTCATTGGAGTTGCTTTTGGCTTTATTCCAGACCATACTGTAATTTTAGCCACAGAAATTGTCCTTCTTGTTGTTTTCCTTTTTTTAACTTATGGATTTGGATTTTTCAGCAAACTTTTATTTTACTTCCTTCTTGATATAGATTTTTTATATCTTTGTAAGATTATCAAATCTTCTACAGGAACAACAATAGTAGATTGGCCTATCGTTATTTTTACGGCTATGTTAGGCCTGATTGGGCTATGGCTGTCTCTTGCAGGCTTGATCAATCCTATCTCAGGTAAAGAATTTTTTAAATTAGGAAAACCTTTATTCCGCACACAGGCTAAAGTTTTTTTTGATTTTTCTCTTCGCCGCTCTATCTTTGAAGTACTATATTCTCACTGGAAAACGCATGCTTTTCAAGAAATGTCTTTTGAAAATCTTAAAGAATTAATAAAAAATAAAAATAACCAGGAAAATATAATCCCTGATTTATTTTATTTAATGGAATATGGTGCATTGAAACTGACATGTGTAGAAGATAATGTAGTAAGTGCCAGGTTGACTGCTAGCGGTATTGATTTATATGAACAACTGATTTTAAAAAAGTATAATTTTTAATCTTTTATCCAGGCAGATATGCTCAAAAATAGCAGAAATTCAAGAAAGTATTTAATATTATGAACGAGATGGTATCAAGGAATATCGCAGTCTTCATTGACTTAGAAAACTTTCGAGAAGAAATTCTCGATATTGCCTGCATTATGACAAAACTGAAAGAACGTGGGAGATTGATTGTAAAAAGAGCCTATGCTGATTGGGGGCGCTTTGGACGCTATAAATCCGCTATGCTGGAAAACTCTATAGAATTGATAGAGCTTCCTTTTCATGCAAAGCGAGGAAAAAATTCTACTGATATAAAATTAACTGTAGATGCTTTAGAAATAGCAATGAGTAGAAATTACATTGATACTTTTGTGATTCTCTCTGGAGATAGTGATTACACCCCTCTTATCTCCAAACTCAGAGAATACAATAAATATGTTATTGTTATTGGAACAGAGACAAATACAAGCAGCCTGATATCTGGGTACTGCGATGAACTTGTATACTATTCGAGCATTGCTGTAAGCAAAAAACTTGACATCAAAGAATGGCAAAATTTATATAAACTTTTGCAGAAGTCATTACAAGCATTAGAAAGCAATTCTATTCCTCCGACCGGCTCTATGGTCAAGCAGTGGATGAAGCAATTCGATGGATCTTTCGATGAAGGCAATTATGGCTTCACTCAATTCAAATCTTTGCTTCAGCAAGCGGAGAAAGAGGGGATTGTCGAGTTAGAAATGATGGATAAAGGAGGGGATTATATAGTTAGTAATCCTAAGAAAAAGGAAGAAGTTGAAGAAGATGCCCCTATTGCCGAAAAAACAATGGATTACTTTAAACAATTACTTTGGAGTGCAATACGTCTTTATCAATTGCTCAATCCATCGGATAACACTCCTACAATCAATACTATCTCTTCCAACATGAAAGAGCTTGAGCCTGAATTTGTTATTACAGAGTATGGTTATCGCAAGAAAGCAGGTCTGAAAGCTATGTTTATGGACATGGAAAAGGAGAATTTGATCGAACTGGAGTATTGTGAAGAAAAAAATGAATACTTTTTGACTCCTACACAAAAATTTTCCTCCTTACAATTAGACCAACAACTCCACCCCTTCTTTTATCATGTTTACTATAAAAAACTTTTGCAAAAATACGATGTATATTGTAACCTTTTTAAGCTGGATATGTTTGTACAGGAAATCAACTCTCTTATCAAGGAAAAAAAGAACCTTAGCCTGAAAGAGCTTTTCAGTGAATTTGAAGGGGAACGATTTGCCAGCATTTCTTCTGCTGCTTGTAAAAAATTCTGTTATTTTTTAATCAAGTCTCGCTATCTGATTGTGACTTCTGCTTTAGACGAAGTTACACAAATTTCTAAAGAACTTCTGGCAGAGAGTACTGTAAAATCTATCTGGTCTTTTGATGCTATAGTAGAGCACTATATTTCTCATTGCTCAGAAAAAATCCGATCTTTAACAGGGAAAATACACTATTCTGCTTTTGAATCTCTATTTCTTAAAGACGACGCTTCTGATAAACTAAGAACCCAAGTACAGGCCTGGATCGCAAGGCAACAAAAATAAAGAAAGGAAGAACTTCCCTATGATAAAAAAAGAAAGAGACGTAGAACCAGCGATGGGTTTTGATACAAAAAAGATGCTGAAAGCTTTTATAGGAAGCCTAAAAGATACCCCAAAAACCTCCAATCTCGAAGATACACCAGTGCCTTTTGTTTCTACTGAGCTAGGGGAAGATATGTTGGAAAAGAACGATCAAAAACTCAATACAGATCGTAAAATTCGTGATCTCTGGGAAAATTTAAAGCAACAGATGATTAAATACGATGCAAAGCAGCCTGTAGCTAAAAAGAAAAACTTTTCTCCCCCAAATTCACAATAAATCAGAAAAAAAGAACCGTAAATAAACACAAATAGACACAGGGAATTTCTATTTGTGTTTATTTGTGGTACAAAATCTTTTTTGCAAATGCCCAATATAAGGATTTTTAACATGGAAAATTTGCATTTTCAAGAGCTTGAGCATGGCATTACCTGTATTGACATAGAATTTATGCATGAAGGTATTGCCAGCAGCTATATCATTGAGGAAAAAGATAAGTATGCTTTGATAGAAACAGGCCCAGGGAATTCGATTCCTATACTTCTTAGCTATTTGTCCTTAAAAAAAATTCCTGTGGAATCTATAGAATATGTAATTTTGACGCATGTCCATTTAGACCATGCAGGGGGGGCAGGTTTGTTGATGCAACATCTCCCTAAAGCCAGGCTTGTCGTTCACCCCAGAGGAGCCAGGCACATGGCAGACCCTGCGAAACTGCTGGCAGGTGCGATAGAAGTCTATGGAGAAGAGGAATTGAAAAAAAATTTTGGAGAAATCCTTCCTACTCCTGTGGATAGAATCATAGAAGCTCCTGATGGCTTTTCCCTGAGCCTGGGAGATCGAAAATTAGAATTTTTAGAGACACCAGGCCATGCAAAACACCATAATTCTATATGGGATGCAAAATCTCAGGGCATGTTTACGGGAGATACGTTTGGAATATCCTATGCACCCTTTAAGACAGAAAAAGGCTCGTTTGTTTTTGCTTCCAGCTCTCCTGTCCAATTTGATCCTAAGGCAGCCCATGAATCTATTGAAAAAATTCTAAAATACCAGCCCCAATACATCTATCCTACGCATTATGGACGATTAGAAAATATCCAACTACTAGCCAGACAGCTTCATGAAAGCATCGATATCCTGGCCTCTATAGCTCAAAGCACGCCTGCTGGTCCAGAAAGGCTAAAAAATATGCAAAATAAGATAGAAAAAGTCTATTTCGAGAAACTAAAAAATCATGGCTGTACGCTGGATAGAGAAACCATCCTGAAGTATTGGAAAACAGATATAGAACTCAATGCCCAAGGTCTGGAATGCTGGTTAGAAAATTTGCAAAAAGACAAAAAGTGATTCCTTACCTATAAAACAACGTCCCTGGCTAGCCCGCTATCCAGGATTTTTTCCACAATTTCGAATGCCTGGGTAATCTGTCTCTCGGTAACAATCAGAGGCGGCATAAATGTCAGGACATTGCGTGATGGGCCTGTTTTTCCCAGGAGCAAACCTTTGTTTTTAGCCTGTTCCAGTATGGCATCGGTCAAACCAGGGTTGGGAGATAGTGCTGATGAGCCTAATTCTATCCCAAACATCAGGCCTTTCCCCCGAACATCTCCCACCAGTTCAGGAAATCTTTCCTGGAGCTTGCGAAGGCCTTTTTCCAATATCTGACCTTTTTGGAAAGCAGATTCTATCAGATTTTCCCGAACCAGGATTTCCAGAAATTTTTTCCCTGCTTCCATGCTTACAGGATTTCCTCCGAAAGTAGACGCTCCAGGTCGTCTGTAGGACTGAGCGATTTCTTCCTTTGCAGAGAAAAAACCGATAGGTGTTCCGCCTCCCAATGCCTTGCCTCCACAGACAATATCAGGCTCTATTCCATAGTGTTCCATCGCAAATTTTTTGCCTGTCCGTCCAAAGCCTGTCTGTGTTTCATCCACAATGAAAAGACCGCCTGCTTTTTTTACAATATCATGCACCAATGGAAAATAGCCATCTGGGGGAACGGTAATCCCTCCATTGCCTTGTATGGGTTCTGCAATAAAAGCAGCGATTTTCCCAGAGGTGCATGTAGAAATGATTTTTTCTATTTCCAACGCGCATTGCAGATTGTCTTTTTCGGGTTTATGGCAATGATAGCAGCACGGTGCTGGTGCATGGCTGATTCCTCCTACTGGGAAAGGGTCTGTACGCCAGAAGCTTAATCCTGTAAGGCTCATGCCTAATTTTGTTCTTCCGTGGAGGCTATTTTGCAAAACAATAAATTCGCTTCTTCCCGTATACAAAGAAGCAAGCAAGCACGCACCTTCCACTGCTTCTGTTGCACTAGCACAAAAGAACGTTCTGGGAATATTCCACGGAGAGAATAGAGCCAATGCTTCTGCCAGGTTTACAATGGACTCTTGTAAATAGATCGTTGTCGTATGCTGCAACGTTTTTACCTGATTACAGATGGTTTCTACCATCTCTGGATGGCAATGACCTAAGCCATGTACAGAAACGCCTGCATAAAAATCCAGATATTCTTTTCCTCTATGGTCATACATGTACATTCCGCTTCCTCGCACGAACTGCGGAGGCTCTTTATAAAAATGATACATACAAGGCATAAGATATTTTTGTTTTTTTGCTAAAATTTCTTCTGGCCCAATCCAGGAATCTTTCATGTTCATTACCTTTCTTGAAAGTGGTTACAGTCTTATTTATAAAATGACTATAAATAACAAAGCCTGCTCTTAGCAAATTTTTTCTGTGTCAGATGAGCAGTGCTATGATAATAGCATCTGCTCCAGCAGGCGGTATTTATTCTTATTTTTCTTCAAAATATTGCTCTTAGCAAATTTTTTCTATGTCAGATGAGCAGTGCTATGATAATAGCATCTGCTCCAGCAGGCGGTATTTATTCTTATTTTTCTTCAAAATATTGCTCTTAGCAAATTTTTTCTGTGCCAGATGAGCAGTGCTATGATAATAGCATCTGCTCCAGCAGGCGGTATTCATTCTTATTTTTCTTCAAAATATTGCTCTTAGCAAATTTTTTCTGTGCCAGATGAGCAGTGCTATGATAATAGCATCTGCTCCAGCAGGCGGTATTCATTCTTATTTTTCTTCAAAATGTTTTTTTATATTGTACACTATTCTTTTTGAAAGAGGAATAGCCATGAAAAATTTATCTTTAGCTTTTAGTCCCTGTCCTAATGATACTTTTATGTTCTATGGTATCGTGAATAAAAAGATTCCCCTGGATTTTTCCATTACAACGACCTTGAGAGATGTAGAGGTACTCAATAGAGCAGCCAGGGAGTATACCTTTGATATCAGTAAGCTTTCCTGTTTTGCTTTTGGTCAGGTAGCGGAAAAGTATTGTATTTTACGATCAGGTGCAGCCCTGGGAAAGGGATGTGGACCTTTGCTCCTGGCTAGAAAGGGAAAGACTCTCGATCAGCATGCAACCATCGCCATTCCAGGAGAAATGACAACCGCCCATCTTTTGCTTCGGCTTTTTCTAGGAAATCAGATCAAGACACAAACCATGCCTTTCGATCAAATCATGCCTGCAATGCAAAGGGGAGAAATAGAATATGGAGTCGTGATTCATGAGGGGCGTTTCACATACCAGAACTATAATCTTGTATGTTTACAGGACTTGGGATATTTTTGGGAAGAAAGCTTCCATCTTCCCATTCCTTTGGGAATCATAGCAGGAAAAAGAGAGTGTGGGAAAAACATGCTCAAATCTTTTGAAAAAGCCTTGTCTCAAAGTATCACATATTCCTGGAATAACAGAGGATCTGTATATCCTTATATCAAACAACATGCCCAGGAAATGCAAGAGAATGTTATATTTTCCCATATTGATCTCTATGTGACAAAGGAGAGCCAACGACTCAGCGATGAAGGCCAAAAAGCAATTTGCTTTCTTTTACAAAAAGCCATGCATTATCATTGGATAGAGCCATTCCTTTTGGAAAAATGCTTTTTGGAATAGGTTCTTCCTGCGTTCCGCAGGGGCGTATTTTAAGGTTGGGGGATAGCCAAAAGAGAACCACAGATGAACACAG
>CALKWO010000117.1 GCA_938003875.1 uncultured bacterium | reverse complement strand
ATTCTTATTTGTGTTTATCTGTGTTTATCTGTGGTTCTCTTTAAAAATCGAAAAATTTCACTTACAAGCTGCGGAATATAGTACAAATAAGGAATTTAGTGAATTCTCATTGCTATAGAAGGAGGAAAATATGTCGCATTATGATTTTGCAATTGTCGGCGGCGGTGTTGTTGGTCTGGCAACAGCCCTGGAGCTTTCCTATCGTTTTCCAGATAAAAAGCTTGTGCTTTTTGAAAAAGAAAAAGAACTTGCCTATCATCAGACAGGGCATAACAGTGGAGTAATCCACTCAGGAATCTACTATAAACCTGGTTCCATGAAAGCCAAAACCTGTGTGGAAGGCGTAAAGCTGATCAAACAGTTTTGTCGAGAACACCATGTGCCCATGCAGGAAACAGGGAAGATTATCGTGGCCCTTACGGAAAAAGAAGTTCCCAGGCTGGACAATCTTCTCAAACGCGCACAGGATAATGGAATCCCTGGAGTTGAAGTGATCGGCCCTGAGATCATGAAAGAAAAAGAGCCTTATCTGAAAGGATTGAAAGGCCTTTGGATTCCTGGAACCTCTATCGTTTCCTATCAGGATGTATGTGCCAAATTTGCAGAAATCATCCAGAGCAGGAAAGGCGAAATCCATCTGGAAGAAGAAGTGACCCATATTGATGTAAAAGAAGAATCTCTTACCATTACAACGAACAAAGGTAAGGTGACGAGCGAATTTCTGATCAACTGCGCTGGGCTTTATTCTGATAAAATAGCGAAGATGGCTGGTGTAGAACCAGGAGCTAAGATTGTTCCTTTCCGTGGAGAATACTACAAGCTTAACCAAGATAAAGAATTTTATGTTAAAGGATTGATCTATCCTGTTCCTGATCCTACTCTTCCCTTCCTGGGTGTCCACTTTACGAGAATGATCCATGGTGGTGTAGAAGTCGGGCCAAATGCAGTGCTTGCCTTCAAACGAGAAGGGTACAAAAAGACTTCTTTTTCTATTTGTGATACTATGGGAACGATTGCCTATCCAGGATTCTGGGTAATGGCTTTGAAATTCTGGAAGGTCGGCATCAATGAAATGTACCGATCTACTTTCCGTTTTGCCTTCCTGAACGATGCCCGCAAGATGATCCCTGATCTGAAAGATGAAGACGTTACCCCTTATAAAGCTGGAGTAAGAGCGCAGGCACTTGATCCCAAAGGGGCTCTCGTGGATGACTTCTGGGTAAAATCAGCCCACAGAATGGTTCATGTAGTCAATGCCCCATCTCCTGCGGCTACAGCTTCCCTGGCAATCGCCAAACAAATTGTGGATATGGCGAACATCCATTAAGAAATCCGTATTGAGAAAAGACGCAGGGATTGCGCTGGCGTTAGTCTTTTGAGCAGACGCGACTTTTGCGGCGCAACCCTGCGGCTACAATCTATCGAAAGACAAGCTTTTAAAATGAATACCTATTGACTAAAATACAAATTTATAAAATTTGTTTGTTTCCTCTGAAATTTTTGGATAGAATAAAAAAGGTAAAAATGTTCTGGCCAAAGTGTTGTTAATACCGCACAATGGAGCAGATGCTATTTTATAGCACTGCTCATTTTGCACAGGATCACTTTGACTATTACAAAAAAAGGTAAAAAATTAAAAAGTCAAAACTTTTTTTATGGAGGCTAACGAATGGCAGGAATTGTTGGATATGGAAGTTATATCCCTCGCTACCGCATCAAGGTAGAAGAAATTGCCAAGGTTTGGGGAACGGACGCTGAAAGCTATAAAAAAGGCTTGATGCTACAAGAAAAGTCTGTCCCTGCTCCTGACCAGGATGTGATCACTATGTCTGTGGAAGCCGCCCGAAGAGCACTCTTGCGTGCCCAGATTAATCCTCAACACATAGACGCTGTTTATATTGGATCTGAATCACATCCTTATGCCGTAAAACCTAGTGGTACTGCTGTTGCAGAAGCCATTGGTGCTATTCCAGAAGTGCATTGTGCTGACTTTGAATTTGCCTGTAAGGCTGGAACAGAAGCCATGTTTGTAGCTTATGGCCTGGTTTGTTCTGGAAAAATTCGATATGGTCTGGCGATTGCGGCAGACACATCTCAGGGAGCACCAGGTGATGCTCTGGAATTTTCTGCAGCAGCAGGAGCGGCAGCTTATATCCTTGGCAATGATAATGTTGCAGCGGAAATTGAAGAAACGTATTCTTTCTGCACAGATACCCCCGATTTCTGGCGTAGAGAATACCAGCACTATCCTGAGCATGGAAGCCGTTTTACTGGGGAGCCAGCCTATTTTCATCATACGCTTTCTTGCGCTCAGGGGATCATGAAAAAAGTAGGCAAAAAGCCGCAAGATTTCAAGTATGCTATCTTCCACCAGCCTAATGGAAAATTTCCTATGCTGGCAGCCCAAAAGCTTGGTTTTAAAAGAGAACAATGGGAAGATGGACGGCTTTCGCCTACTTTGGGAAATACCTATTCTGGTGCTTCGCCTATGGGACTTTCTGCTGTTCTGGACAAAGCAGAACCAGGCGATCTGATTTTGCTTGTTTCTTTTGGATCAGGAGCAGGAAGCGATGGTTTTGTCATCAGAACCACCGATAGAATTAAAGAAATACAAGCCAAAGCACCCAGAACCAAACAGCAGCTTGATTTATCCAAACGGTATCTGGACTATGGTACTTACGCTAAATTCCGTGGAAAAATTTTGAAAGCAGAATAGGGGGAAATATGCGAGAAGTAGCAGTAATCGGTATTGGTATGACCAAATGGGGAGAATGCTGGAAAAGTTCCCTTCGAGATTTGTTTGTAGAAGCAGCTCTCAAAGCCATGGACGATGCTGGAATAGCCCAGATCGATTCTCTCTATGTTGGGTGTATGTCAGGTGGTTTATTCAATGGACAAGAACATATTGGCCCACTCATGGCAGATTATCTGGGTGTATGCCCAGTGCCTGCTGTCAGAGTAGAATCTGCCTGTGCATCAGGTGGTGTAGCATTCCGTCAGGCTTATATGGAAGTAGCCTGTGGAATGTCCGATATAGTTCTGGCAGGCGGTGTAGAGAAAATGACAGACGTAGATGGCTCAGAAGCCACTTATGCTTTAGGAACAGCAGCCGACCAGGAATACGAATCTTTCCACGGCATTACCTTTCCTGGACTTTATGCCTTGATCGCCAGAGTCTATATGCAGAAATATGGTATTACAAGCCAGGATATGGCCGCAGTACCTGTCAAGAACCATGCTCATGGCCTCAAGAACCCTAATGCTCAATTCCAAAGGGCCATTACAATAGAAGAGGTTTTGCACTCTTCCATGGTAGCAGATCCTTTGCACCTTTTAGATTGCTCTCCCATTACAGATGGAGCAGCAGCCGTGATATTGTGTCCTCTGGAAAAAGCAAAGTCTTTAAGCCAAAAAAGGCCTGTAAAAATTCTGGGAAGTGCTCATGCTACAGACAGCATTGCCTTGCATGATCGTAAACAGATAGAATTTTTCGCATCAGCAGCCATTGCATCGAAAAAGGCCTTTGCTCAAGCCAAAATCGGGCCAGAATCCGTGAATCTGGTAGAAGTGCATGATTGCTTTAGCATAGCAGAGATCTGCGCCCTGGAATCCATGGGATTCTTTGCCCCTGGACAGGCAGGAAAAGCTGCGGGACAAGGCATCACTGCGTTGGGTGGAAAGCTTCCTGTCAATGTATCGGGCGGATTGAAATCCAAAGGGCATCCCGTAGGTGCAACAGGGATTGCGCAAATCATAGAGCTTGTGGAGCAATTGCGTAATGAAGCAGGACAAAGACAAGTGCAGAACGCAAAGATTGGTCTTGCTCAAAATATGGGTGGAACGGCAGCAAGTAGTGTAGTTCATATTTTGGAGGCGTGCTAACATGTTTCCTGCAAAAATTTGGAGAGAATTCCCTCAAAGATACCGCCTGGAAGCGGCCAAATGCAAAAAATGTGGAAAGACTTTTTTTCCACCTCGTCTTGTGTGTAATTCCTGCTTTCATAGAGAATTTGAATCAATCAAACTCCCCTGGGAAGGCACGCTTGTTACCTATACAATCATAAGAACTCCTCCCTCTTCTTTCTCGGATCAGGCTCCTTATGCGGTAGGCATCATAGAAGTAGTGCCAGGACTAAAGATCACATGCCAGATTGTAGATGTGGATCTGGATAAGCTGGCCTCTGGACAAAAGCTTTTCCTGGAATTCCGTCTCATCCAGAAAGATGGCAAGCAGGGAGTCCTTTGCTATGGCTATAAAGCTGTACCAGTGGCGGATTACAATTCATAAAAGTTACATCTTAAGTCTTAAAATATTGCTTTGCAATAGATTGTAGCCGCAGGGTTGCGCCGAAAAAGTCATGTCTGCTCAAAAGCCCAACGCCAGCGCAATCCCTGCGTCTTCTATCAATTCCCTCTAAAGGAATCGAAAACTTTTTTCTAATTCAGTCAGAAACTATTGCAAGAGGCCCAGGTTTGGGCTGGTCAGATCTTTTTTGTATGCCTTGTTCTATACGGCCCAAACCTGCGGCTACAAATCCATTTCTCAATCCAAGTTAGGGGAGAAAATGTATGCTTTTCTATGCTAGAAAAGGAATTGCCCTGATTATGGGCGTAGCTGTTTTGGGAGTTTTGTGTATTTTGGCCGTCAGCTTTGCCAAAATAACCCAGCTTGATCAAAGCGCAACGGCATCTTATGAACTGAATGCACATGCACGATTTCTGGCGAATGCAGGGATCCATTTTACTGCATGTAAAGTTCGGGAACACATCACGCAGCATGGCATCTCAAGCTGGGACAATGCCATTTTACAAAATCCCTATCAAAAAGCCGTGAATCAGCAGTTGCTATACCAGTACACAGTAGAAGCCCATGAAACCAGCAGCTTTTTGAATATCAACTATCCTGATGCCGTTATAGAAACAGATGTCAATGATCCTTCTAAAAAAGACTATCCTCTGGAGCGGATGCTAAAAAATCTTGCCCTTTATCTCGGCATACCAGAAGCAAAGGCAGAAAGCGTTGCTAAAGGAATCGTTCCGAATCGTCCTGCTGTAGAAACCGATGGCGCGAATTACATCAAGGGAGGCTATCAATCTTTAGACCAATGGAAAGAGTTAGCCCAAATAGACAAAGATACATGGGCGATTCTCAAGCCCTACCTCGGAACACATGGATGGGTCAATACATACTCTATTGTCTATAAAAAAGGTGCTGGGGGTATTCTCATAGACAACATTTCTACTGCCAAAAGAACGCCTGTAAACGTAAATTGTGCCAGCAAAGAAGTGATTGCTGCTGTTCTTTGTGGAATCAAAAGCAATGATGGAACAGAGATCAGCTATGAAAAAGCCTTAGAAACAGCAGAATATATTGTCGCAAATCGTCCCTTTTGTACCTGGGATGAATTCCGCCAGGAATTAAGGGTATGCACTGGGATCAATTTTAAAGAAGCAGAGCTGATTTTTCTTGCCACAACCACAAACGCTCATACAAGAAACTACGATGAGCCAAACTACTATACAAACTATATAAGTCCAGAAGGCCATTATAGCAAAAGTGATATTATCGTTTCTAATACCGAGTTTACATTAGGCCCTTTAGGTTGTTTTTCCCTTCGTTCCACAGGACAGATTCTACAGGATGGCAAGATCATTACTCAATTTACTGTTAGCAGTATGTTGAAAATGTTTGAATGCTATCGTATGTCTTCAGAACGCGAATACGATCTTGCCTGCATTAAAGACCAGAGCAATGGATCTATAACAGGCCCATTCTCTGGAGATGAAACCACCACCTATCATAACATTCTGGGAAATCTCATGATTGATTTTTTCTCAGAGGAAGATGGCTATCAGGTAATACCAGGCCCTGGTGGAGTTATCACCGCAACAGGAGGGGGAGGAAGCATTTTACTGGGAGAAATAGTCAATGGTGCTTTTTCTCTTACATCCACTGTTGACAAAGATGGCAAATTAGAAAATCCAATCGAGTTGTATTGGATCAATGATCTGGATACATATAAGGTTTGCCGTCATCTGCGCTATAATGCTTCGGAAAACAATCTCCGTATTTCTTCTTTGTTGGTAGGAGATCCAGAAAAGGGTATTCTTCAGAAAAGCGGTGAAATTTGCTATAAAACAAAGATCAGGCAAGATTGGCAAAGTGCCTTGAAGACAGTTTTAACCCATTTGCACAAAAATTCCTCTGCTTATTTTTGCGAGGCATCTTCTCCAGAAAATCCAGAGATCGGCGATACAAGGATGATTTTCAAGGCAAATGCTGAGTTAGAAGAACAATTCTATTCTTTATTCTGGGAACAGGTTTATAATGCTTTTGCAACAGGGACTTCAGGCAGCTTTAGTCTTCCTTTGAATTCCATCTTTGAATACGACCTGGAAAGATGGGATGGAACAGCATGGTTATATGTTGGGACTTTCACGACAACGGTCAATGCCACAGAATATTTAAAAATCAGCAATTTTCTCTATCCCTATATGAGCCTTTTTGATGGTATTTTCGACAACATGCCGTCCAATATGCTGATAACAAGGCCCAATGTCCATAATATTGCTGGCTATCAATACCAGGAGTATATCAATAAAGATATCGAGTTCATTCATCCCTTTGACAGAAGCCGCTGGGAGAAAAAAGTAGAAGGCCCTTTCTCTCCCTATTCTTGTATTATCATCTCTGTTGAACCTAGCACTGTGCTGGAACCCAATCTTTCTGTAAAATGCATGGAATTTGTAGCAAAGCCAAACGGACAAAAGCAGATCCAGACCACTAGCCTGATAGTGCAAAACGATGAACCCAAGATGGGCAGCACGTTGAACTATTGGTGCGGAAATCTTGCCAAATCTGCCAGTTCAGGAAAGACCATCTTTCAACCTGCCGAAAGAAAGCAGGCAGTTTATGTCGGTAAATTCGTTCCCCACATTCCTGGATCTGCCTGGTGGAATCTCGGAACGCTCCGATGGACAGGATATAGCCCTATAGATGGCACGTCCATACAAATGTTTTTTGAAGGGAAGGAAGTTTTTCAGGATGGAACATGGAAAGTCCCCTTCAAGAGCAAGCTTTACCAAAAAGGAGACGAGATTCGTTTTACTGTGCATCTGAATAATGATACAGACCAGATTTCGGGCAGGACACAGCCTATGATAACGCCCTTTTTTGAAGAAGTCAGTTGTTTTGCTATGGTAGAAATCCATTTTTACTATTACCAGGAAGAATGGAACTATTGATGAAGGAATATACCGATAATCAGGTACGTTTTTATGATCTATGTCTTCCCTTTGAGGAAGACATTCCTTTTTATAGGCAGCTTCTTGGGCAGCAATACAAATCTGTATTGGAAATGGGAGCAGGCACAGGAAGAATTGCCCTTCCTTTAGCCCAGTCAGGGTATGAAGTCATAGCCTTAGACAAATCCAAGGCTATGCTGGAAAAAGCATTGCTGAAAAAAAGCCAGCTTGCGCCAAATTTTCAAAAGCATTTGACTTTAGTCCAGGGCGATATGGTTTCCTTCACGATCGATCCCAAGCCTGATGCAATATTGATTCCAGCCAACACATTCATGCTACTGAAAACACTCCAGGCGCAGAAGCTATGCCTCCAGAATGTTTATCATAATCTTCCTCAAAATGGGCGTTTAGTCTTAGATATTTTCAACCCTCACGATTTCCTCAAGCAAGCCTTTCTGGAAGATAGGATGGTTCTGGTCTCCAGCCTTCCTCATCCACAAGGAACCTTTATTGTAAACCACTGGGTTAGTGGAAAATATGACCCCGCTAACCAGATTGTGCTTACCCACAATATTATGGAAACCTGTGACCAGGATGGAAATGTCAGAAAATACCCCTATACAGAAATTCTCAGATACTTATACCGCTTTGAAATGGAACTCCTCCTCCAGCTTCAGGGCTTTGAGGTAGAAAAAATATATGGCTGGTACGACTTTAGCCCTTATGATACAAAAAGCAAAAAGATGATATTTATTGCTAAAAAAGCATAAAAATACTATAAAGCATATTTAGTAGTTTTGAAAGGCAGATATCCTTGAAAGCAGAGATTCTATCCAATTTTTGTAAGCGATACGAACAAGAGCTTCTGGAAAATATAATTCCTTTTTGGCAAAAGTATTCTCTCGATACAGAAAATGGCGGTTTTTTTAACTGCCTGGATCGAGATGGCCGTGTTTTCGATACGACAAAGCATATATGGCTGCAAGGCCGTCAGGTCTTTATGTTCAGCAAACTCTACCGCACAGTAGAGGCTAAGCCTGAGTGGCTTGCCATAGCACGAAGTGGTGCTGAATTTTTAAAAAAATATGCCAAACGTGATGATGGGCGAGTCTATTTTTCTGTCACAGCAGAGGGAAAGCCTGTTTCCATGCAGCGCAAAATATTTTCTGAATGCTTCTACGTAATGGCATGCGCTGAATTTGCAAGAGCTTCAGGAGAACTGGAATGGCTGGAAGAAGCCCGCTCAGAATTCGGCCTTGTCTGGAAATGGGCTTTTGACTGGAGACTCGTGGGTAAACCCAGTTTTGAGGGAGAAATCCCCTTGCAAACTCTTGCTGTGCCTATGATTCTTCTCAACCTCATAGAGGTTCTGGGAGATGGCGAAACCAGAGGATATGAATATCAAATCGAAGAGTGCATAAAACGTATGCTACTTCACGTTCATGGCGATAGAAAGACAGTTTTTGAAAATGTTTCTCCTGATGGGGCTTTTATAGACACTCCTCAGGGTCGTCATCTCAATCCAGGACATGCTATTGAAGCTGGCTGGTTCTTACAGCATTGGGCACAAAGACTCCATAGAAAAGACCTGGAAAAAATAGCGATTGACGTTGTACGCTGGTCACACGATCTAGGTTGGGACAAAGAATGGGGTGGATTATACTACTTCCTTGATTACAAAGGATTTTGCCCAACTGCTCTGGAATGGAATATGAAATTATGGTGGCCTCATTGCGAGGCGATGTATGCACATCTTTTAAATTTTTCTATTACAGGCGATGAGAATGACTGGCAAAGATTCTTGGACACAGACCATTATACTTTCAGCCATTTTCGTGATCCCAAATTTGGAGAATGGTATGGTTATCTCGACAGGCGTGGTGAAGTCACCCATCGCTTTAAAGGTGGCCCTTATAAAGGATGCTTTCATGTGCCAAGAGCTTTATGGCTTGTATGGTCTCTTTTAAAAAAAATGAAAGGATAAAAAATGCAAAAAAATCTCCTTTTTTCCTGGATATTATTTATTTTTTTCGCTTGTTCGCTCTTGTGTGAAGGTAGTCCTGAACTACGTGGTGTATGGATATTGCCACGGTCAGGCAATCAGATATGGAGTAAAGAGCAAATTGCCGATGCTATGAAGATGGCAGCAAGCCATAATTTCAACACTGTGTATTTCAATGTCTGGAGCCGAGGCTGGCCTTTGTGGCGAAGCGATGCTTTTCATGAAGAGACAGGCTTTTATACAGAACCTGCTGCTAAAGAGCGAGATATTTTACAAGAAGCCATCGCTGAGGCAAAAAAAAATGGCCTTATGATAGAAGCATGGCTAGAATATGGATTTGTAGCCTGGTGGTCAGGGTATAACCTGGCAGGCTTTCCTAAAGGCCCACTTTTCGCAAGGCATCCTGAATGGCTTGCAAAAAATAGCAAGGGAAGCGATCAGTTTCCTAGCGGACATGTTGGAACCTTCTATTGGCTGAATCATAATCATCCCGATGTCCACCAATTTCTCATTGGACTTTGCCAGGAAATGGCACTGAAATATGAAATCACTGGTATTGAATTGGATCGCATTCGTTATCCATGTCTGGATTGTGGCTATGATGAGTACACTGTGGAGCTTTATAAACAAGAGCATAACGGACAATTACCCCCCTCTGATCCTGCCAATACACAATGGAAGAGATGGAGAGCCAATAAGCTGACAGCCTTTCAGTCAGCAGCCTATGATGCTATCAAGGCAATTCATCCCAGGCTGATTGTATCCAATGCTCCTAGCCATTATTCCTCTGGAGATAGCTACCCCGCTTATGAAAATTTTCTCCAGGATTGGCGTTCCTGGCTCAATCTTAAAAAGCTGGATGTCGCTCAGGTGCAGATGTATGTAAGGCCTGAAGATTTGAAAGGCTATATTCCTTCCGCTTTACGGGGAATCGAACAGCATGCCATCCATAAAGTATTTGTGGGCATTGCTTCCAAAACCAGTTCCTTTACCTTGACAGGGGAAGAAACCATTGAACTCATACGCACTGTACGCAACAGTGGCCTTAAAGGGAACTCATTCTGGTACTATGACGATCTCTTGAAGCTAGGATATTTTCCTATAATTCGCCAAAAAGCCTATGTTTCCAAAGTCCCTGTCCCCTTTTAGACAAATGTTAAGCGATGAGAATTAAATAACTTCCGGCATCGGTCCAAAATGATGTAGGGTTTGATCAATCGAACCCTACATCATTTTGTACCGATGCCTAAAATCTTCTCTTCTCTACGCCTCTGCGGTAAATTTTTTTTCGAAATGGGGAAATTATTTACTTCTGATTCCTAAGTTTTAGAGAGATCTACCTTTCGGGAGGAAAAATTTTTAGCTTTTCTATGAATTGGGGCTGGATTACTTTCTTCAGATCAGGAATCTCTTTCAAGAGCTTTTGCTGAAAAAGAATTTTAGCCATTCCTGACCAGTCAGGCAAATAGATATAACCCAATCCATGCTCTTTAGTATGTTTGTTTATCATTAAAGGGAATACTTCTCTTAACATACTTTTTTCATGCTCTTTATTCGGATTCTCAGCGTATTTTAAAATAATTTCCAGAGCTTCCTGGGGGTTTTCCATAGCATGCTTCCAGCCTTTATAGCTGGCACGAAGGACTTTGGAAACAATATCAGGATTTTTCTGTAAATACTCTTCCAGAGCAAAAATAGCATCCTCAGGGAAATTGATACCATAGTCTGCATAGTTCAATATATCTATATCCTTGACACCTCTTTCGTAGAGCGTATTCAGTTCATTATATACCATAACAGAGGCTATGTCTACTTTACCTTCGCAAAAATCGTCCATTTCCCATCCTTGTTTGACAAGGTTTACCTCATCTTGTGATATACCATACTTTTCTAAAAGCCCCAGGCATTGGTATTCATAGCCCCCGAACCAAAGAGAAATGGTCTTACTTCGAAGATCCCCTGGCTCCGTGATACCCAAACTTTTTTGAGAAACCAATCGCAAGGCACCTGTCTGAAAATTGTTGGCAACACACTGGATAGGAATTCCTTTATCTCTTGCTATGAGAACTTCCTGTGCCTGGCCTATGCCAAAATGGGCACGTTTTTCTGATATTTCCTGGAAGGGTCTGACTTCAGGGCCTCCTGGCTTGAGGGTGACTTTCAGGCCTTCTTCTGTATAGAATCCTTTTTCTAAAGCAACATAAAAGCCTGCAAACTGGGATTGTATGCGCCAGCACAAGCAGATCGTAACTTCAGGCAAGGCTTTTTCTTCTACAGGCTTTTTTTCTTCTACTACAGCAAGAACCTTCTCTTCGATAGCGATTTTTTCCAATACAACGGGCTTTTCTAATGCCAGTGGCTCAACCAAAGCAATATTCTCAGGCTTTTTTTCTTCTACTACCGCCTGAGAAACTTTTTTTTCTTCTTGAATCAGCTTTACAGTCTCTTTTTCGTCTTTAACCTGAACTTCATTGCAAGCAATGAAAAAAATCAGGAAAAACAGTATCCATAGATTTCTCATTTTTTTTCTCCTCTAAAAAATTTGGATGGTAAGAGTGTTGGACTCGCTTTTTTCAATGCCCCAGAATTCGCTATAGACAACGCTTACTTCTATCTCTCCTTCGGAAAGCAAGTAATCCTTGTTTAGAGCAATGATATTTTCCTGCGTTTTCCCTGCTTCCAGGAGAAAATAGTGTTCTTTGCTTATGGCAATTTTAGCTTTTTTCCCATGGAAAGGAACTTTGCCTTTTGTTTTATGCGTTACTTTAAAATACAAAGGGTATCCAGAGAATTCTTTCAAATATAAAACGTTGATTGGGTTGGAAGAAATATTTTTATATTGTATATTGAGCAGTACTGGCTCTTCTTTAGTGAATTTAGGCTTTATAGAAGAAATTGTGATGAGGAGAGGAGATGCTTTTTTTTCTACTATCATGATAGGCTTCTCTTTTTCTACAGGGGAGTCTTCTTTTGATATCGGAGGAATGGGGGCTTTATCTTCTTTTTTAAAATTTTCTTTGGGTATAGCAGGTACTTCTTGTTTTTGCTGTGCTGTTTTTTTTTCTGGACTATCTTTCTCTCTTTTTTCAGATGCAGGGGAAGATTCTGTACACCCTAAAAACAGTATACAAACTAAAAGAAAAAAACACTTTCTCATAGTATTTTCTCCTGAAAGGTATAAGGCAACTGCATAGCTTGAGTTGCCCTATACTAAAAGCATATTGTCAGATAGTTGCACTATTTTTTCTTACGTTCTTCTCCACATCCTGACGCTGTGTCTGCATAAGGAGCAGGATCATCTCCAATAGTATTGATTTCTGTGATTTGTCCTGTTTCTCCATTGATCTGCAACACATTCCACCAACCACCTGTGCCAGTTGTGGGGATTCTTAAGGTCGTAATCAAACCAGTGGAATCATAGACTTCAACAGTAGCATTGGAAGCCGTGATTTCTCCTGTTTCATCATAATCAAAAACAGCATAGTAGTAAGTTCCAGGATATCGCTCTTTGTTATAGTGGATTGTCATGGTTTCTGGTCCGTATCCCTCTACTACATCATTGTCTAATGAAGCGAAAGGACAGGATGTAAGGCTGCCTTCTCTATCATAATAAACATGATAGGCTTTTGTTATGGGTAGCCATAGATGAGAATCCAGATCCGCAGGGTATGCGCCCCATTTCAAAACGAGTCGAATTTCTCCTGTTGCCAACAGAGGAGAAAGAGACGCGTTGGCTGTTGTTGTCTGGTCCTTTATGACTACGATATTTTCCTGTGTGTTTTTCAGATATCCTGATGCTGATGTTTCCAAAATATATGTTCCTGAAGGCAGGTTCATAGTATATGTGCCATCTTGTGGTGTTGTCTTTTGGGAAATCACATTGCCATTCTGTAGTGCTTTTACAAGAGCACCTTCGATAGGTAAACCTGTTGTTGCGCTGGTGACATTACCTTGCAAGGTTCCGCCAGAGGCAATGGTAAAATTCAGAATATTGGATTCCAGCAGAGGCAAACCGAAGTAAGGAGCATAGAATGCCTTGATTGTATAAGCACCGCCCTTAGTGAAATTATAGTAAGTCGTAGCTCTGGTGTTATCCTGAGTAATATCAACTACTTTCGTTATGGTCTGATCTGGAGCGATGTTCTGGTAGGTGACATTTTGTTTTGCTTTGGGGCCAACAAAAGGAACTTGCTTTTGTTCTTCATCCAAAATGCTGAAATATAAAGGATAGCCTTCCAATATGGTTTCCTGCACTATTTCTACAGGCTCTCCAGATACATTTTTGTATTCTACTGTGATAGGAATAGGAACGCCTAGCTCATAGTTGGTTTCTGCCATAGTGATCTTCATTTCGATAGCCCTGGATTTCTTTTGTTCCTGGCCTGTCAGACCCCAATATTTTTTCCAGAATTCTTCGGAAAAAGCATTGTTTTCATCGTTTTTCTTCCACCAGTCAGGATTGGTAAGATCTTTCAACTGGTCTTGCGTGATGACCTGCCCATCGCTTTTTCCTATAGAGATGCCTTTATCTGCTGGCAGAGGAAGCGCAGCTCCCCATACGGTAGTTCCAAAAAGATTTTTTTCGATTCTTAGACCAGCTTCTCCATCCACATCGCCTTCATCTGTATAGACACCATCGTATTTTTTTACATCGTGTTTCCAATGAGCGGTTTCATGAAGAATGGTAACAGCCAGAATGAAAATAGTTTCCAGTTTTTTTGTATCTGCTGTCTGCCAGATTTTTTCATTGAGATACAGCAATTCTTTAAAATCTTTGGAAGTAGTTTGTCCATAAGTATCTTTGCCTAGATCTTTTGTCTTGAATTCAGAAGCACCACCATCTTTTACTTCTTCATTCAAGGTAATGCCTGGTTTATTGACATCCTTAAAGGCATTATTGCCCCATTTGCTGCGGAAAATCGTCTGTGCCAGCCTGGTGGCCCTATAAAGGATGTCTGTATTCCTTTTGCTCGAATCCAGTCGGGAAAGTGTCCAGGGGCCTAAATAGGCATAGTCCACGTTCATCCAGGAAAAATGGTCTGTAATATAGGTAGCGTAGATTTCCCCTGCGAAGCTTCCATCCAGGATAGCACTATTGGCATCCTCTGGGAGTACTGTTCCTAAAGCATCTTCCAGCCATCCTGGTTGCGATAGTTCTTCCCATAAATCTGTTTCTTCATTGTACAGATACATGGGAACCTGGATGCGATCCGTGCCAGGAAAAATGTCTTCCAGGTCAGGCCATTGGGATTTCTCGACTTTGGATCTGACTGTAACCACATTGCTTAATTTATCAATAGGATTTCCATCTTTGTCCAGGGCTTCCATCCACAAAAACATACTGGAATTCAGAGGAATTTTTCCCATTTCTGCAAAATCAAGACCAGGGAATATGTCGGGAACTGCATCAGGGCTGAAGGCCTTTGCGTAGATTTTGTCTACTTCCGCAGGCAGTTGCGTTACTTTGATAGATCCATCAGCAGTCTGAGCCGTTCCATTCGCAAGATTCATCTGGTTCGTTGCAGGGTCAACAATCAAGATATTACCGACATCTTGCACAGGCGTATCGGCGATGTCTTTCCAGATGGCGTTGTTGGTTTCTGGTTCCCCCTGCCTTTTAAAAGATACTCTAAACAATAGCCTTGCAGGAACATTGGGACGTTCCAACTGCATAGAAAAATTTCCATTGGCATCGGTCTGTGCCTTTATACGCTGATGTGCTTGCAATTTCAGAGGTTCTATTGTTTTAGCACGAGAAGATTTTTTTTTGCCAGGAACAGCATATCTGGCTTTGAGCCATTGTTCCTGAACCTTCGCTATAGCATCCGCTAAGATGATTTCTCCGTCCACTTCAGCACCCTGGACAGGATTGTTGTTTTCAAAACGAACTATCCCCTGGACTACAAGCAAAGCATCATTGACAGGTGCTAATGCCTTTCTACCAGAGTCCTGACAATTCAAAAGAAGAATGAAAACAATACAAGATAAAGCGAAGAGAAAAGAAAATCTTTGTAAAAACCCTTTTCTTTTAAACATAACATTTGTCCTTAAAAATAAATACACTGAAATACGACCAACCTAGCCTTTTTTCCAACTAGCTATATACTCCATATCGCTTTGACAGGCAATGGCAGGAGGTTCTTGTATCCATTTCCCTTGTATTTTAAACTCTTTGAGACACCAGTCAAAGTGCAAAAAGGCAATTCCCATATCTACCCTTTGAAGATCGGTTTTTTTATGTTGATCATAGCCTGCTGATCTCTTGAGATAAAAATGGAAGCTGTCCCCTTGCTTTAGAATACGCCAGGGTTGGCGATTCGCAGCAGAAGGAGCCAGCCTTATCATGTTTAAAGCTGTGGAATATTCTTCCTTTGTCTGGATCAATGGTGTAGAGAAGTCGTTTTCAAAAAAGAGGGTTGCCCAAAGCTTTCTGGTATGGGATGCGGCTATGGTTCGGATTACCTGATCCCGAAAACTTCTTTGTTGCTTCCCATATCCGATTGCCAGGACGGCTGGGATAACTTCGTTTTTTTTAAGATTTAGCTTCTCTGCAAAACAACTCCTTCTAAACGTTCCACCTAGCCAGCATGTATGGAGTCCAAGACCTGTAGCGAGCAAAACCAGATGTTCCATCGCCCAACCATAGTCTTCCCAGTTCATGGGGGAAGATGAGACTTTGCCTGCTATGAAAGTCTTGACACCTTTTACAAAACCATAGGTCAAAAAGGGCTTCAGATCGCCCGTGAAATTGACAATTTGAAATTCACTTTTGTTGCCAAAAGGAGACTGTATTTCCTGGAAGGATTTCTCTAAGAATTCTAGCTTTTCTTTTTCGATTTTTTGAGAGCTATAGTCTCTCCAGGATTTCCTTTGCTCCATCCATTGTAATGGGCCTTGGTTTAACATAATTCTATATTTTCTCCCTATTTTTTTCTTTTGAAAACAAAATGGTTATATCCGACAAAATTCATAGTAACCGCAACGGCGATACAAATAAATGTAGCGACCATATAATGTATATGAATCATAGATAGCATATAAAAAAGAATCAATCTTGCGATAAAAGAAATACCTGTTACCAGATGAAAAGAAATGAATTTATGAAAAACCTCAGAAAGAGATTGGTATTTATATCTCCAGGTATTTAAAGAATGCAGGATAAATCCTGTTATAATGGAAACTTCAATGCTGATGGCATTGGCTATATTAGTTTCCCATATTGTATTGAAATGACATACTTCTACCAAAAAAATCATAGTCAAAATCTGTGATAGAGCAACAAAAATTCCATCCACAGCGTATTTAAAAATTCGTGCAAAAGGAGATGTATTGTATTTCCACACACACCATAATGCGCGGAAAGCATCTTTCATGCCAATTTTTTTCCCTTCCTGGTAGGTTCGTCCATGATACGAGATTCCTACTTCATATATACTTATGTTTTCTTCTCTTGCCTGCTCTGCTACTTTAGCTGTAATCTCTGGCTCAAAACCAAAACGATTCTCTTCAATGATGATTTTATCCAGTATTTTTTTTCTAAACACCTTATAGCAGGTTTCCATATCTGTCAGATTGAGGTCAGAAAACATATTGGACGTAAGTGTCAAAATTTTATTGGCAATGGTATGCCAGAAATACAGGATACGGTGTGGTTCGCTGCCCATAAATCTTGATCCATAAACCACATCAGCCTTTCCATTGAGAATGGGTTTTAGAAGCTTAGGGTATTCGTCAGGGTCATATTCCAGATCAGCATCCTGGATAATCACGATATCGCCTGTTGCATGACGAAAGCCTGTTCTTAAGGCAGCTCCTTTCCCCTGGTTGATCTCATGATGGATGACCTTAATGGGCTTTCCTTTTTCCACAAGCTTTTCCAGAACTTTTTTGGTTCCATCTTTAGAGCAGTCATTGACAACGACGATTTCCTTTTCGGTTATTTCTACTGGAACTTTCGCCTTTTCTACTATATCGAGAATCTTTTCGATAGTGTTGATTTCATTATAAACAGGCATGACTATCGTTAACTTCATTGTTCCATTCTCCTCAGTCTTGTATGATTTTTCCTAAAATTCTATAAAGCAGTTGTTTAAAATCTGTATTTTGCAATAAACAAAGGCTCTTATAGGCTTTACTAATATATTCTTTTTTCAATCTTGTTGCTTTTTCCTGTATTTTGGGAGATTTTAAAATTTCCCGCAATTTTTCCTCTTCTTCTTTTTTCCAGGATTGTTGAGAAAAAAAGCTTTCTAAAAACACTTTTTGTTCCTGATTTTCTTCTTCGCAGGCAATAGCGAGAAATAAAGAAGGAGAGCTAAAAGAAAGCGAAGAGCATTCCTGCTCTAAATCTTTTATATCATCCTGTATCTGGTAGGCTATCCCTAAAAACTCGCTATATTTTTGGAGCATCTGACAGATTGCCTCAGGCGCATCGGCTGCTAAAGCTCCTAAAACCAGGGCCACAGAAAAAGCAGGGGCTGTTTTTTCCTGGAATATAGAGATAGCCTTTTGTAAAGAGAGAGCGGATAGGCTTCTTCTCCATGCCAGCTCTTCTCCTTGTCCAGCACAAAGAGCCAGATGACTTTGGGCAGCAGTTCGTATCATCTTTCCTATCTTTTCTGCAGAAATTCCGCAAGAGGAAAGAAGCTCATAGCCCAGACCAATCATATAATCCCCAACATTCAAGGCAACAGGAATACCATATTCCTGATGAAGAGTAGCCTCTTCGTAACGATTGGCTTCCTGATCTTCTATGTCATCGTGGATCAAAGATGCTTTGTGAAAGCATTCCACTGCAATCGCAATTTTTTTCAAAAACAAAGGATATTCTCTCGCTGCCAGTGCCTGGTATGTAGCTACTGTAAGCAACGGCCTCCACCTTTTGCCTGATTTGCTGAGCCAGCCCAGGGCAATCCTGGCGACATCGCTTTCGGGTTTCCCTAGAAAAATTGTCAGATTTTCCATGCTAAACCAGGAATTCACTTCGTTTTGTATGCGATTCAGCCTGACAGGCTCTTTCTTTTCGGATGATTTCAGCAAAAGAGACTCTTGAATCCAATCTCTGTCAGCCTTAGTATCTTTACAGCCTCCTTTATAAAGGGGGATAGCAATACCAGGAGTAGCATGGGATACCATGTGAGGAAACGCTCTTTCTAAGGTTTCCAGGCAGCTTACGCCAATAACGGCATCGCATTTGCCTTGGGCCAAAAGGGAAGTTACAAACGTTGTCCCTTCTGCTATCAGCACAGCATACCCAAGCTCTTCAGCCTGAGCCTGGATTTCTCCCATATCACAGCTTCCACACTGAGCACAAAGCAATCCCATTTCATCCATTTCCCCCTTGCATTCTTTTGCTTTCATGCACTGTGGTAAAAAGAAGATACGGCGAGAATAAGGGATAGAAGCAACGGTATTTTTCCACAATTCATTGTTTAACAAAACCATGGCCCAATTTTTATAGCTTGCTGGATATCTTGCTTCGGATAAAACAATATCAGAGTGTTCTTCTAATTCTTCTAAAGATAAAGGCGGAAAAAGAGCCTGAGCGGCAACATATTGCCTCACTTTTTCTAAAATAGCCGTTCTATCTTCTTTATTTTCAGGGATACAATGTATTCTATCCATAGGCTCCAAATCCAAAGAAATAGTATTTTTTTGCCAGGCGGTAAGCCCAATGTTTTTCTGGTATTTCCTGCCCAGGAATATGATGGCTACAGGCAAAAGATTGCGAAAACTGCCCTGGATTGGGGCGACCACTCGTATCTCTAGCCTTTTCTTCAGAGAGAAATTTTTGCAGGTGGTCTGGGCATTCCAGAATCACACATCCTCTGGTTTTCTGAGTGCAGAAATGCCTCAATTTTTTTAGAAATTCGCTTTGTTCCAGAATATCCTCTAGTGAGCTGCCATCTCCTATATTGTCTTTGGAAAAAAGAAGGGGTGGACAAAATTCCACATCTCCATAAGGATTAATATGATGGCTGATTCCTGTAGCAGCAGGGCACAGAGCATTGCCTTTATCGTCCCAATAGGCATCTACAATGATTAAAGGAAACCGAGTGCGCATTTCTACCATAAATTTTCTTAGATGCAAAATCTGCTCCTGGGAAAGAGCAATCTCTGGACAAGGGTTTTCGCCTACAGGGCGGTAGATATAGTACCAGATATAATGGACTCCTGCAGAAATCATATCTTTCAGGCAATCTTCACTCACCATATCTTGAAAATTGCTCTTACAGACACTACAGGCAACCCCTGTGATCAATTTGTTCTTCTTACAATGCAAAATGCCTTCCATACTTTTTCTGTATACCTCTCGTCCTCCTCTTCTCTCATCGCTTTCTTTTTCTCTTCCTTCTATGCTGATCAGAGGCGTGACATTGCCCAGTCTTCTCATCTCTCTGGCAATTCTATCATCCAAAAGCGTGCCATTGGTAAAGACCTGAAAATAGCAATCAGGATAACGCTGTATTATAGAAAAAAGCTCAGGATGTAAAAGAGGCTCGCCTCCTAATAACCCAAAAAAATAGGATCCGTTTTGGCGTGCTGTTTCTATGATTTTACAAAGAATACCCAAAGGAAGATAGACGGGCTTTTGTGAAGGTGTAATCCAGCAACCTTTGCAATGAAGATTGCATTGGTTGGTAAGAGAGATCATCAGAAAAGCAGGAAAATTTTTCCCTTGCTTTTTCCGTTGGTAAAATTTTTTTACCGCTCCTCTTCCTTTCCAGGCAAAGTTGTAAAGAAACTGGACCAAAAGTTTTTTATCCGTTTCTTTCAACATACGATATACCAATTTCCATATCATGAAATGAAAAATCCTTTGCTGATTCTAGTGTTTACGGGTTATGCCAGTTGCATTTTGAATGTGTATAGTATACCATGACAGGCTAGAAAAGCAATCAAATTCTAAACGCCTGCCGTTAGGGGAAAATACCAGACAACTTGCCCTATCTATTATATTCCGCCTGTGCAAAGGATTCTGATGAAGCATATATTTTCTGCTTGATTTAGAAGAGTAAAGACTATAGAATCACAACACAATCACAGAGGTTTTTTGGCTCCGCTTTGGCAGCTTACACAATATAAATTTATTCTGAGAAGATTTATGAATGAAAATAACCTTGAATGGAATGAAACTTTTTTGGAATTAGAGTCTTTTTTTCGATGTGGGATAGAGAATATCGTTCAGTATCACCAGAAAAAAAAAGATTGGAAGGTGGAAATGAGCTATTTGGGAGAAGTTTGGGTTTCTTCTCTGGCTCTTTGCTTTGAAATCTTTTGGAGAACAAGCGGTTTTTCGGATAGGGAAGATTTGCTCTGGGAAGTCCAAAGCAAAGAAGAAACCATCTCCTATTGCCTTGAGGTACGCGATGGGAAACCAGAAAGATGGTATAGGATAGCAGAAAATATTCCTTCTGCCTCGCAAAAGATCGTAATATCTTACGAAGCTTTAGAAAAAGCAGCAGAACAGGGGAAAATAGCTCTGTGGCTTTCTATTTTTCAGGGAAAAATACTGGAAGGCCAGTTCCAGACGCTTTGGAACAGGCTTTTCTCTCGTGTTTCTCTTTCTCTCAAAGGGATTCATCTACTGATCCATTGGTTTTTGCCTCTTTCTGGTATGGGGATCCTTTTTTTTACAGAAGACGAGGTTTTGCCCTGGATACTGTATGGCAGCAAAGTCCCTTATCTTAAGCTTAAAGATAGGGTCTGTCCTGAAATATCCTGGATAGAATTCGCCAAAAAATTTCGTCAGGAAAACCATCTTCCCCTTGTGCTTGCTTTTTGCATAAAGAAAGGCAGTGCATGGGTGAAGGAAAACAATTTTTTATGCCTTGCACCTTTATACGGTAAAGAATGGATGATTAGCATTCCTTTGGAAATCCATGATTTATTTCAAGCTCTGCCAGAAATTCTGGCTTTTTTCCCAGGCGAAAAGATTGTGCGGGAATGCCATTGGGATCGGGAAAAATTCTTGGGGTTGCTTTGTTCTTATGGTCAAAATGCAAAAAAATACTTGCAGGAACACCCTGTTTACTTAGAGCTGAAAGACCAAAAAGATTCGCTTGTTCTACAAATCGATTCTCAGGGCATAAAAGAATGGAAAGAAAAAGTCGTATCCGAAGATTTTTTCTCTCTGAATGTTGGTTTGCTAAGCACTGCTACAGACTGGCTCAATGAAACCTATTTGCGGCTTTTGTCAAAATTTGTGGAACACATCATTCCTGCTGAGTTTTCAGAAAAGATTAAGAGAGAAGAAATTCTCCTTTTCCTGAAAGTCCAGAATAGCAAAGGGGAAATCTTAGATTTATTCATCTCTGGTGGCTACCAGCAATTGCCTGTGAGAGAATGGCAGGGTGATTTCCAGCTTGCTCTTTTTTCTCCTAAAACCAAAAGGCTTCTACATAGTGAATTTTTGGGGAATACTTCTCTTTTCCTCTCTGACAGAGGGAAAGAATACCAGATCCATTTCCCTATGGAAAGCTGTCTATCCAAGGTATCTCTCGAATTCAGGCACAGCCATTCCCATACTATCGCCTGGGGGCTTAGAAAGTGGATCAGCCATACATCGCTATTGTCAGACATCGCCCCTGGCCTTTATGGTACTTGTGTTTTAGGGCAAATCCAGGGGCATCCTGAAATTTCTCTGAGGCATCAGAACTACCGCATCTTTTCTGCGACCATGCTCTGGAATTCTCTTGCAGGAAGGATACTCAAGCATCATGGCTTTGTCAAAAACCTTACCCACACATGGACTTTTCCTCAAGAATCAGGCCATGTACGATTTTCTGCCAATGCTTGCTATGAAGGCATACCAGACTGGTGGAAAACTTTCGTAGGTCTGCATGAGCAAGGGAAATTCACTTTAGATTCATCTTCCTTTCGGTTTTCTTCTCTTCCTTCTTTTCCTGTATGGATAGAAGAAAGCCGTATTGCCATGCCTCCCGAATCAAAAATTTTTCCCTGCCAATTCTGGCTGTTTCACGCGTGGGCGGTGCCTTTCGATAAACAAGGCAATTTTCTGATACGCTCCAGGGCACTCGTACAGATGCAAAAAGAGACAGGCTTTGCTTTTCTGGAATTTCCCTGCCGTATTCCTGATGTGCAGGGAAAGGATTTTCCCTTAGTCATAGAAATGAAAAAAGAAAAGGATTCTTTTTTCTTCCTCTATCATGGCAAAAGAATTTTTTCTATGGATAATGTCCCCTGGCTTAAAATTCTAAAACCAGGCATTCTTTGGATGGGAAAATACATTGCTTCCTATTTTAATGAAAATTTATCACAGGTGAATCATGAGTAGAGAATTAAAAGATTTACTGGAATGGCCTCGCAATGCTTCTTCGGATAAAGACATTCCCTTTGATTATGACGAGATAGAAGGTTTACAGAAAGGGCAGAATCCGTGGATTATGGAGCAAAAGAATCCCCGTATCCTTGTGACAGGGGCATCTGGATGGCTAGGGCATTATATTTTACATGCACTTTCTCATCTTTTAGGAATGGCGGAAATTTTAGGTGTAGACACTGCCAGAAAGCCAGAGTATCTGGATCAAAAGAGATACGAGAAGGTTCGCTATGCTCCTTTGCAAAGAAGAGTGAGGGACATAGAAGAAACAATATCCACTTTCCGCCCGCAGATGATTCTTCATTGCGACATGATATGGCCTTTGGGACAGGAAACAAAAGACCAGATTTACGAAAGAAATGTGAGGCAGGTAGAAAGCATTTGCAACAGTGCTATTAAAGTAAATGTCAAAAGAATCGTGTTCTTTTCAGATTTTTCTATCTATGGAAAAGGGGAACACGCTGCCTATGAAGAAGAACGGTTAAATCCTGAAACAGAAATAGGAAAAAGCCTCCAGGAGGCAGAAGAAATCGCTGCCAGCTATCATCTTCTCCATGATATGGAAACCTACCATTTACGTCTTGCTCCCCTTTATGGTGCCTGGATTCCTTCGGGGGCTATGTTACTAGGAAAGCTGATTGAAGAAGGAATGCTCCTGGGGCCATTGCAAAAGATGCCTCAGAGAATATCCCTTCTGAATGCAAGGGATCTGGGACTTGCTATTTTTTTGTTTTTGCTCAGGCCTTCGATTCCCCATCGCATTTTCAACATAGCTTCTCAAAGCATAGAAACAGCAACACTGCTCTCTACGCTTGCTGATCTTTTGCCTCGCAAAAAAATTTTAGGATGGGAAACCAGGCTGGCGCATATCATGCAAATAGGCTATCAGGAACAAATCCAGATTCCCGAATCCTGGTCAAAAGCAATGGCCTCTTTCTTAGAAGAAACTCATGGCTTTTTCAATGCTTTGCGAGCAGAAAAAAAGATTCCCTGTCTGCGAGAAGAAACCCTTTCGTATTTGTTCTCTCTCAGAGAGCTTTCTGCTGAAAGAATCCAAAGTACATTGGGGATGCGCCCATCTTTTTCTCTTCTTAGAGAAAGCATAGAATACGCACAAAAAGAAGGCTGGAAAATACAAGAGAAAATACAAGAAGAAGGGAACGAAGAACGCTATGCTATTCTCGATAGCATTCGGGAAATGGTAGAGGCCTATTCTACATACTCGCTGGAAGAAGAAAAAGAGCCTCTTTTTCTGGAAGTTCCCCTGCTGGAGTTCTCTATAGACACCAAATCCTTGTGGATTTTGCTGGAAAGAATTTCTCATTTTATCTGGACATCTTTGTTTCAAGGGAAAAGGACAGGCAATTCCAGCGACCTTATAGGGCTTTGTCCGCATATAGGAAGAAGCATATTGGAATTGGTTCGCTATGAAAACCAGAGATCAGGAGAGCTTTTTCCGCAAGCCAGACAGGAGCAAACCAGATGGCTCATGCAAAAACTTGGGGGACTCAATGGTACAGAGCTACGATTCTATGGCAATATCCTTTTGCTCAGAGAAATCCTTCATTTCCTGCACAAAAAGCTTCTGGAATATGGAAATCTTGTACAATTGCTTCCCGATAAAAACTATGGTATATTCCTGGCAAGTGAAATAGGCGATCTGGGGATTGTTCTCAAGGTAAAAGAAGGGAAGGCCACTCTCACGTTCCCTCGCCAGGAAATAGACAGTATCTCACGAGCCTGGTATTTCCCCAAAAGATTGAGCGAATTCCAGAAAATCTGCCGTCTTCATATTGCCCTGGGAGCAAGGATGGAAAAATTCTTTCAGGATCTCTCCTCTCCTTCTTTTTTCAAGGCATTCTGGCGTTCCTTTGGCAAGGAATACCTGATTTCTGATGGTTCTCAGCATTATACCATGATCGCCAAGGCCATGAGAAAAAGCAATGTCAACGTCTATCTCTTTCTGGACAAGGAAAACAAAGCCTCTTTTGGCTTTACCCTGAAACACAAAAAAATTCGCATGGTAAACGATGTCTATTTGCAAATGATAAACCTTATGATAGAAGAAATCCAGGAGTATGGTGAAATCATCCAGCTTATCAGCAAGGCAAGCTCAGGCAAAGAAGAAATCGCTTTTTTCAGGATACAAACAGTAAAAAAACTCCTCTCTGGAGTCATTGCACCTTCTCGCATCCGCAAACTCGTGTTCAAACTCATGGAACGTGCTGCGGGGCTTTAGTCACTTTGATTATGGTTTATCCGTATTAGGGAATGGACAATTTTAAAATTCACTTTTTTAAAAAGGAAAAAAATATGGTTTCTTTTGAACAGGCTAGTCAAGGTTTAAGAGAGCATTCTCAGCAACTCGATTCGCTGGAAAAGCTTTTTCAGGAAAATTCCCAAAGAGGGAAAAATTTTGCTATAAGCACAGAGCATGTCTATTTCGATTATTCCAGGCAAAGGGTGAATGAAAAGACCATAGAGATGCTTTTAGAAATGGCCAGGGAGCGCGATCTTGTGAAAAAAATCCAGGAAATGTTCCAGGGCAAAAAAATCAATAAAACAGAGGAACGAGCCGTGCTTCATGTTGCCTTAAGAAATAGACAAGGCAAAGATTGGAAAGACAGCGATGGAAAGATCATCGTACCTGAAATAGAAGTAACATCCAAGGTTATAGATGTCCTCAACCAGATCAAAAATTTTTGCGCCCAAATTCATTCAGAAGTCAGCACGGAAAAAACGAAGAAGATAAAGAATATCCTTTCTATTGGGATTGGAGGTTCTTATCTTGGACCTGAATTTCTAGCTGTAGCTTGTAAGCCTTATGCCATAGAGGGGATGAGACTTTTGTTCCTGGCAAACATAGATGGAACGGATTTTGTAGAAAAAACGCAAGATTTAGACCCTGAGGAAACCCTGGTCATTGTCATTTCCAAGACCTTCACCACTGCGGAAACCATGCAAAATGCTAATACTACTTTGCAGTGGATGAAAAGCAAAATAAATAAAAGTGAGAAAGAAATCCTGAGCCGTCATTTCGTTGCCATTTCCAGCAATCTCCAAAAGGTAAAAGAATTTGGAATACCAGAGAGCAATATTTTTGCTATGTGGGATTGGGTCGGTGGAAGATTCAGTGCAACATCTGCTGTTGGTGCATTGCCTCTTTCTCTATACCTCGGCTTTGAAAATTTTTGCCAGATTCTGGATGGAGCGCATTGGATGGATCAGCATTTCTTAAGCACAAAGCTGGAAAAAAATATCCCTGTGATGAGCGGGCTTCTGGATCTATGGAATATCCATGCCCTGGGATGCAAATCCAGAGCCTTATTGCCTTATGCACAAGGTCTTTCCAAACTTGCAGCCTATACACAGCAAGGAGAAATGGAGAGCAATGGAAAATGCGTTGACTTAGAGAATAAAAAAATATCTTACGAAACAGGTGAGGTGATTTTCGGAGAACCTGGCACCAATGGACAGCATTCTTTTTATCAGCTTTTGCACCAGGGCACACAGATTATCCCTTGCGATTTTATAGGTTTTATAGAACCTCCTTACGATGTTTGCAACGATAAAGACAAGCTCAGCCACCATGAAGAACTAATGACCAACTTTTTTGCACAGCCTGACGCTCTGGCTTTTGGAGAAAAGAACGCTTATCTTCCTAAAAATTTTCCTGGAAACCGTCCTTCCAACTCAACTCTTTTGCAAAAACTGACTCCCTTTACCGCAGGTTTGCTTCTATCCTGGACAGAACACAGGATCGCAGTGAAGGGTTTTATCTGGGGACTCAACAGCTTCGACCAGTTTGGCGTAGAATTAGGAAAGGTGCTAGGCAAACAGCACAGGGAACGCATTGCAAAATATAAAGAGAACAACATCCTCCCTTCTGATGGCCTGAATTCTTCGACAAAGATACTGCTGGATAAATTTCTCTTGAAAAAATTGGAATAAAAAAGCTTAAAAATAAAGAAATATAGGTAAAATTATCCATTCGTGCCATTCGATCATTCGTAAAATTCGTGATAAAATGCTTTTTCGGTTTATCCTGGTTAGGATATAGACTGGCATTGTACTTTTTAAGTTTTTTTATTTTTTCCCTTGACAATCCACACTATTAGATTTAACTTATTTATAGTTAATAATTCTGAAAACTATAAAGAATTATATCACATCGTGCAGCTATTTCGAAAATTTTTGCTTCTTTTGTAAGCTTATTTACATTGAAAGGAGAAAGGAATGACTAAAAAATTTCTAATTTCTCTTTTTCTCTTATTTTCCTATTTTGGAATATTTTCCTGGGGCATTGTTCTGACTTTCGATGATATAACCACCAGCCAAAATGCAGTTGGACATATTTCTTCTAACTATAACGGCTTTAATTTAACTACAGATACAAACCAGGCTATGGATTGGATTGATACTGTTGGTTCTAGCTGGCCTTACGGTTCGGTAAGCGGGGAATATACAGCACTGAATAACTATGGCGGTAATGCCATCATTCGAGCCTATAATGGCAGCACTTTCACTTTCAGCAGTGTATATGCTCGTATATGGGGAACTGGTAGCCGCTCTGTAAGCATCGTAGGCTATAGAAGTGGTTCTTCTGTATGGTCTGGTAGCTATACATTAGATACCATCTGGAGAAATTTTGCAGGGAATTCTTCTGTAGTTCTCGATGAATTGCGACTGAATTTTTCTAACCATTTTCTGATTGACAATCTTGCCCTCAGCGAGGTTACATCTTCGCCAGCGTTGTCTGCAAGCAATACCAACTTTGGGAATGTTCGTGTAGGAAGCAGTGCAACAGCATCGGTAACAGTCACCAACACAGGAACATCTGGCTCCACTCTGACGGGAAATATAGGCCCAGCATCAGGGAGTGAATTTTCTCCTGCTTCTGGCTCCCAAAGCTTTTCTTTAAGCCAGAACCAATCCGCCAGCAGAACCTACACATACACTCCTTCTGCAAGAGGAGCGGACTCTACCACCGTATCTGTTACCAGCAATGCAACCAACACTAACCTGACACTCACAGGCACAGGTGTAAGCCCTGTGTATGCCAGCTCTGTTGCTCCTGGCAGCACCATAGACTTTGGAACCGTGGACAAAGACCAGACCATCACCCAGGCTCTTACTATCCAGAATGCTACGCCCGATGCTGATCTTGGCAACCTGACCAACATGACGTTGCTCAGTGCCACGATTTCTGGCCAGGATGCATCTTATTTTTCCATCAGTGGCTTTACGCCAGGCACTGTATTGAGCAAGAATGGCTCCTTCCAATTTTTCGTCAGCGTAAGCAATCCTGATTACTATATCATGAACAGATATGCCACCCTGACTATCGTCACCGATGTCAATGCAGCCTTGGGCGTGGCGGGGAATGTATATACTTACCAGCTTGTCGCCTACACCGTTCCTGAGCCTTCTAGCATTATTTTCCTTAGTGTAGCGGGATTATTTTTGGTGATTTCTCGCTTTTCTCGAAAATAGGAGAATGATTATGCAGAAAAAAATATTTTTATTTATAGTCTGCTGCCTTTGTGCTATTCAAACTATGGCTGCTACCTTGACTTTTGATAGTGATGCCAATGGTCTAAGTCTTGGCGGAGGAATGAAATGGAATGGGACGGGTGGTGGCCATTTATACTGTGAATACTATAATGATAATGACTGGATTACTTTTTCCAGCCCTACCTATGTCACCAGCTTTCAGATGAACTATATGCCCTGGCAGGGTTATACTGGAGGTTCTGGATCTAGCATAACCATCAAGGCATTCAACGCAAGCAGCCAGGAAATCTGGTCTAGTGTTCAGGATTTAAGTTCTTATAAATCCTGGAGTTCCTGGAAAACCGTTACTGTAAATACAGCGAATGTAACACAACTTATGTTCTATGCTACCAATGGTTTTTGGCCTAGTATAGACAACATGGTGATTAACACTGTTGTAGCATCGCCAGCGTTGTCTGCAAGCAATACCAACTTTGGGAATGTCCGTGTAGGAAGCAGTGCAACAGCATCGGTAACAGTCACCAACACAGGAACATCTGGCTCCACTCTGACGGGAAATATAGGCCCAGCATCAGGGAGTGAATTTTCTCCTGCTTCTGGCTCCCAAAGCTTTTCTTTAAGCCAGAACCAATCCGCCAGCAGAACCTACACATACACTCCTTCTGCAAGAGGAGCGGACTCTACCACCGTATCTGTTACCAGCAATGCAACCAACACTAACCTGACACTCACAGGCACAGGTGTAAGCCCTGTGTATGCCAGCTCTGTTGCTCCTGGCAGCACCATAGACTTTGGAACCGTGGACAAAGACCAGACCATCACCCAGGCTCTTACTATCCAGAATGCTACGCCCGATGCTGATCTTGGCAACCTGACCAACATGACGTTGCTCAGTGCCACGATTTCTGGCCAGGATGCATCTTATTTTTCCATCAGTGGCTTTACGCCAGGCACTGTATTGAGCAAGAATGGCTCCTTCCAATTTTTCGTCAGCGTAAGCAATCCTGATTACTATATCATGAACAGATATGCCACCCTGACTATCGTCACCGATGTCAATGCAGCCTTGGGCGTGGCGGGGAATGTATATACTTACCAGCTTGTCGCCTACACCGTTCCTGAGCCTTCTAGCATTATTTTTCTTAGTGTAGCGGGATTATTTTTGATGATTTCTCGCTTTTCTCGGAAATCTTTGCATTTTTAAAGATATTCTAATAATTTTAAAATTCTATATTTAGGAAAGATTTAAAATTTCTTTATACTTTATACCTACCTAATATTAAAAATTAGGAGATACAATATGTATTTTTCAAAATTTATCGCTATTTTGATGATGATATGGGGAGGCTTTGCTGTTTATTCATCTCCTACTCTTTTTTTTAACGCCATGAGTTTCGATCAACATAATTTTGGGATGTTAGGATTCGAAACAGGGCAGACAAGTGTGAGCGGAATCAACAGCTATCTATCCTCATATGATGCACAATTGGCTCAGTTTCGAGGCAGCTATTTTGGAACTGCTTCCATCGGAAGTAGTGTAGTAGGAGGATATGCCAAACCAATTGAGGGAAGCAACTATTTTGGTGGAGGTACCTCTACAGGCAGTTACTTCACGGTAGTTTTCAATACACCTGTGAAATCTGTTGGAGCTTTTATAGTCGGTGCGGTCAATACTTCTGATCCTTATAGCGGAAATCCTGGATGGAGTGCCCAAGTAACTTTAGCAGGAAATGGAGGTACATATACTTACAATATTACTTCTCATCTGCCTCCAAAAGAGAACTATATCAATGGTTTTTTTGGCATACAAGACCAGACTTATGGAATTTCCCAAGTACAATATTTTTGGAATCGCGATTTGGGAGGGATAGACAATTTCTATTTTGGAAATCATACGACTGATAATTTAGGAAATGGGCCAATGAGCGTCAGCTTTGCCAATGTAGGAACAATTCCGCTTCCTGTCTTTTCTTCCTTGGAAAATTTTGGTTCTGAATCGCCTGCGTTGTCTGCAAGCAATACCAACTTTGGGAACGTTCGTGTAGGAAGCAGTGCAACAGCATCGGTAACAGTCACCAACACAGGAACATCTGGCTCCACTCTGACGGGAAATATAGGCCCAGCATCAGGGAGTGAATTTTCTCCTGCTTCTGGCTCCCAAAGCTTTTCTTTAAGCCAGAACCAATCCGCCAGCAGAACCTACACATACACTCCTTCTGCAAGAGGAGCGGACTCTACCACCGTATCTGTTACCAGCAATGCAACCAACACTAACCTGACACTCACAGGCACAGGTGTAAGCCCTGTGTATGCCAGCTCTGTTGCTCCTGGCAGCACCATAGACTTTGGAACCGTGGACAAAGACCAGACCATCACCCAGGCTCTTACTATCCAGAATGCTACGCCCGATGCTGATCTTGGCAACCTGACCAACATGACGTTGCTCAGTGCCACGATTTCTGGCCAGGATGCATCTTATTTTTCCATCAGTGGCTTTACGCCAGGCACTGTATTGAGCAAGAATGGCTCCTTCCAATTTTTCGTCAGCGTAAGCAATCCTGATTACTATATCATGAACAGATATGCCACCCTGACTATCGTCACCGATGTCAATGCAGCCTTGGGCGTGGCGGGGAATGTATATACTTACCAGCTTGTCGCCTACACCGTTCCTGAGCCTTCTAGCATTATTTTTCTTAGTGTAGCGGGATTATTTTTGATGATTTCTCGCTTTTCTCGGAAATCTTTGCATTTCTAATCCAATAATGGGTTGTATAACAGCCTAGGCAACGCCATGTTCGTGTTAAGCAATAATTGTTTACATTGCAATGATTTGTAGCCGCAGGGTTGCGCCGAAAATGACTATCTATTTGGAAAAGATGACCTTCAGCGCAAGCCCTGCGTCTTTTGCCAATAGAGACTAATTGAATCGAGTCTTTTTATAAGCCAGTTAAAGGGTATTTCCCAAAGACGCAGGGATTGCGCTGATGCTTGGCTTTTGAGCAGACATGACTTTTTCGGCGCAACCCTGCGGCTACAATCTGTTGCAAAACAAGATATTAAAACTTGACACGTATGAAGTCTGGTTTGTATGTCTGCCGAAGTGATTCTGCTTCGTATTCTTCTATGTACTTTTAATCTCATGGAAAAAAGCAATGCGGGGGTCGTCTTGTCTGGAATCGTAAATTTGAGTGCGAAGTGGGCCACAGGCATCGAGATAAGGGCAATACATACATTTTTCCCTGGAAGGAAAGGGGAAAAAAAAGCCATTTTCTATCCCTGTAACAATGTTCTGGCAAATTTTTTGCAGAATTGTCTTCTGGGTATCCAGGCTTTCTGAGGAAAAACTGGTTTGCGCAACAATGCCTTTTGTGCCCAGGTATCTTTCTATGCTTTTCAGAGAAGAAAATTCAGGATAGAGTGCTTTCAGGGCAATGATATCTATGGCAAGATGCAAGGCTTCGCCCTTATAGAAAGAATCGGGTTTAGGCAGTACCGATGGTTTTCCACTGAAATAATGTAATCCTTCCACAAGCATCGTATTTCGATTCTGGTTGATCTGGTCAAAATACCCTTTAAAGCTCAATTTCCTATTATCTTGCAGTTCTAGCATACAAAAAGAGATTTCCTCTTTTCCATATCCTATCTGTAGCTCAACAGGAACTGCACCGTTTTCTTTTTCTACCTGGGTTTCCAGGTAATACTCCAGATTCTCCAGGGTTCTTTCTTCCTCCACTTCCCATAGCAATTCCTCTTTTTCTTTTTCTCTGCGGGAAAAAACGAATTTTACAGACTCTTTCAGGCTAGAGGGTGTCTCCCTTTCTTCTACATCCTGATAGTAATGAGCGAAAACATCGCTTATGAGCCTTTTTTGCTCCCACTGGGAAATTCTGGCAATAGAGGCTGGCTCATAGAAAGCGGGCATCCTGAGAATATATTTCATGAAGAAACGGAAAGGGCATAGAGAATAGATTTCCAAGACTTTGGCCTCTACAGGAAAGCGAAAAAGAGAATATTTTTTTTTCAAGATTTCACTACAAATATCGTTGTTCAGAACACCATCAAAAATGGTAAATCTTTTCTGCGTCCATTGGAGTCTTCTATTTTTTTGAGACCTTTCGACAAAAGGATACCTTTTGCATAGTGAATCCCATCCTGCTTTTTCACCTATCTTGAAGATATATAAATCATAAAACAGAGGCGATAGCATTTCTTCTCCATCGAGAATATCCCCAGAGATATGCTTTACTAGCGGAGACTTCCAAAACTGAGAAAAGCTCAGGGAGGTTCCAGAAAGATTGCTGGCCGTTTCGAGCAAGAATGTCGAGGGCATCTTTTCCTGGTTGCTTGATATATCCATTCTGGGAAAGAATAGGAAAATTTTCTGTAAAGCAGAGCTTAGCGTAAGATGATAGAGAAGCCTGGGCGAAAGAAAACGATCCACGTACAGCCCAGGAAAGATCCCTTCCTGCTCCCAAAACTGATTCAAAGATTTTTTTTCTCTTTCCGATAGCAAAGAAGCGGGTTTTGCTGGCGGAGGAAATTCTTTTTCCGCTAAACCAGGAAGAATTACAATAGAAAAAGGTATGCCCATGCCTGATTCCAGATCGCATAAAAATACACCATCATCGCAGGAGCAGACTGTACTTTCCATAAGAGAAACAAAGATTTCTGATAGAAAGCACAAATCTATTGCTATATCCATCCTATCTATTTGCACTACAGGAGCTAATGCCTGTCTGATTTTTTCTTTTATTTGTGATGGCTGGCATACTTTATCATACAGCAAAAAAATTTCGTGAAGTATCTCTGCGTAAGAATTTTGCCTTTTTATGAGCATGAATGAGCTACGCCAGAATTGAACGAACAGAAGAAAAGATTTTAACAAAGCAAGCCTGGAGGAAAAGGTGTCCTGATAGGAAGCAAAAGGGTTTTCTTTTTCTTCAGGCATTCTGGCACTATTTTCTTCAAGGCATAGAACAATCTCTTTCTCTAGCTTCTTTTCCCATATATCCCATGAACCTTTCAAATCTAGTTCTAAAGCAATCTGCGACCAATCGCAAGGAGAAAAATGGGTAATCCCTGTTTCCTGAAAAAAATTGCGGTTGAGGCAGGGGGATTGAGCGATAGAGAGTACACTTTCTTTCAGAGATTCGTTTGCAAAAAGCTCTAAGATCTTAAGAAGTAGCCTTGCCTGAGCAGTATGAGCCAGCTTATCAATACTAGAGCGAAAAGGAATTTGGGAAGATACAAAAGTATCCTTTAAGGAAGCGAGATAAGAATCAGGCCTGGCAAGAAAAATTCCTATGGAATCTACGGCATGACCTTGTTCGCATTCCAGAAAAATTTTTTGAGCAATGCTCTGAACTTCCGAATAGCTATTCAAACAAGAAAGTATCTCGAAACCATGCTGCTGTCCTGAAGATAACTCTGAGGGAGGAGCATTGTTTCTGATGCTTTGTAAAAGAGGAGGCAAAGAGAAACGGACAGGCTCTGTCGCCATCTTTTCAAAGCCAAGAGATACAAGCCATTCTTGCAATTTTTGTACACTTCTATAGACAGGAAGATCACAGCAAGGAATAAAAACAACAGACTCTCTGTCTTTCATGCAGGCTTCCAGAAACCTTTTCTCCAAAGGGTATAGCTGCAAAAAACCATACAGGTACAACCCGAAAGAGCTATAGGTTTCATCTTGTTCTACCAGGTCAGTAGCGAGCCTCAGAATATCCTGGGTATCATAAAGCCTGGCTTTTCTCGTCTTTTTTTCATAGGAGGAAAAAATCGCTGCAATGTCGTTTATCTTTCTGCTCTTCTGCCACGAAGAAGCATAAAGAAAATCCTGAGAAGAAATCCCATGTAGCTTCAATTCTTTTATGGTTTCATAAAGCGAATTCAAGAATCCTTTTTTCCGCACTATAGGGAAAAAATAGCTATCCTGGCCTAGCTCTTTTTGGGCAATATCTGACAGAAAAGCCTTTTCTAAAGCTTGAGGGGCAAAGGACAGAGCATCCTGGTTCTGGTTTGCAAGAACAATATTCTGGGCAAAATCTTGCAAGGTAAAAAAATAGATATTTGCCAGTGCCTTTTTATGTTTCGTGATTGTCTTTCTCAGATGAGAAAGCAGCAAAGACTCAGGTGCAATTAGCAATAAAGGCTGATAGGGAAATTCTGCTTGATAGGCTTCTATGCTTTTTATTAAATTTTCTTGTAAATCAGGGAAAAAAAATCCACTCAAAAAACGCTTCAAAAAAATTTGCCTTTCTATATCTAAACAGGGACGTTGGTTTGAGCCAGAATATCTTTGATCAATTCTTCTGGCGAGATTCCAGAATGATATACTTTGGTTTCCAGAACGATACGATGGGACAATACCTCTATGGCTACTGCCTTGAGGTCATCGGGGATGACATATTCTCTTGCCTCTGACCAGGCTTTTGCCTGCGCTGTTCTGTAAAACGCAAGACTGCCACGTGGACTGATGCCTAGTTTCAGACGTGTATCCTTACGGCTTTGCTCTACTATATCCAAAAGATATTGGCAAACTTCTTTTCCCATCTTGATGGATTTTACTTCTTCCCTGGCTTTCAGGATATTTTCTATTTGCGTGACGGAAGATAGATGAGAAAGAGGATGAGAGTATTGCTGTGTATCCAGCATAGCCAGTTCATCTATACGACTAGGGTATCCCAGACCAAGCCTCATATAAAATCTATCCAGTTGTGCTTCAGGCAAAGGATAGGTTCCATGAAATGCTACGGGATTCTGCGTAGCGATCACGGTAAATACCTTAGAAAGAGGACTCGCCTTCCCCTCAATGCTTACCTGCGCTTCGTTCATGGCTTCCAACAAAGCAGATTGCGTTCTGGGAGAAGCACGATTGATTTCATCCGCAAGAAAAATATCACTAAAAATAGGCCCTGGACGAAAATGAAATTCTCCTGTTTTCGGGCTATAGATCATATTCCCTGTTATATCAGCAGGCAGCAGATCAGGAGTAAACTGCACACGATGAAAAGAAGATTGTACAGAAATTGCCAGAGATTTTGCCAGAGTGGTTTTGCCTACGCCAGGAACATCTTCCAGAAGAACATGCCCACCCGCAAAGTAACAAACCAAAAATTGTTTTAGTACCTCTTGTTTCCCCTGAATGACTTTTTCCAAATTTTTAAGAATATCATAGAAGATTTCTGGTTTCATTTTTTCCATAGTTCGCTTTCACCTTGATATAGAAATTACCGCGTGGAATGCAAAGCCAGCAAATACAATATACATAAAATGCAAAGGATATAGATTGTTTTCATCTTCCGATTCTCCTAAGATGTGGGACTAGGATAATTTTACAGATACTATAAACCAAAGTGCCATAAGTCCTATCATAGCAGAATTTCTATAGAAGTCAATGAGATATATTAAACGCAACGTCGGCTACGCTCATTTTTCGGCTACGCTCATTTTTAAAATAGGAGTTACGCAGGCATTCTAAGATGCCTAAAATAATGGAAGAAAAAGAAAGAAAATATTTGTAAAACTTGACTCTTCCTTATAGAGAGAAATGCCTCAGTCAGAAAAACGTGAATGTGAGGCTACAATCATCGAAAACGGTCACGGTCTAAGAAAAAATTTCACAAAATTTTTATACTTTTCCTCCCTCTTTTCACACCTTTTTTATATTGCTTTGGTTAGAATTCCTACAGCAATATGTTTTTGATGAGATTTTTTTTACAGCATCTTCATTGGATAGGAGAGTACGATGGATATATCAGATTTTTTATTTCTTTTTTCATATTTTATAATCCTGGGAATCAGTATTCCCTTGTTGGGTGGCTTTATGGCTCAGGTATTTCAAGGGAAGAAGAATTTTCTGACACCTGTTGTAGAGCCTTTGGAAAAGTGGATATACCGTTTAGGAAAAATTCCTTACCAAAAAGAAATGACTTGGCGAGAATATGCCAAAGATTTGCTGATATTCAATTTTCTAGGCTTAGTTGTGCTTTTATTTTTACTTTTGTTTCAAGGACATTTACCTCTGAATCCAGAAAAAAAAGGCAATGTCCCATTTGGGCTGGCCCTGAATACTGCGATTAGTTTTATGACCAATACAAACTGGCAGGCATATTCTGGAGAGCAGATTTTGAGCTATGCGTCCCAAATGTTAGGGCTTGCAGTACAAAATTTTTTGAGTGCTGCCACAGGAATGTGCGTTGCTATTACTCTTATACGAGGAATTGTTCGCAGGCAGAATGCCTGTATCGGCAATTTTTGGGTAGACCTGACTCGCAGCGTTCTCTATATTCTCTTGCCATTATCCATTGTCTTGTCTGTTTTCCTTATGTCTCAGGGGGTAATTCAAAATTTTTCCGACTATGCCCATGTTACTACGCTGGAAGGAGCAGAACAGGTAATTCCCATGGGGCCAGTGGCATCTCAGGTAGCTATCAAACAGTTGGGAACCAATGGTGGCGGATTTTTGGGAGCAAATAGTACCCATCCTTACGAAAACCCTACCCCGTTTAGCAACTTTTTGCAAACACTAGCGATTCTTCTGATTCCAGCAGCTTTTACTTATACATTTGGTAGCATGGTAGGCTACAAAAAAGAAGGTTGGGCAATTTTAGCCGCTATGATAATTTTGTTTACAGCGTGCCTTTCGATTGCATTATGGGCAGAACTTGCAGGAAATCCAACTTTAGATGGTATGGCTTTTCTGGAAGGGAAGGAAGTACGGTTTGGTATAGTTCCCAGTATTTTGTGGGGGACAGCCACTACGGCTGCATCCAATGGATCGGTCAATTCTATGCACAGCAGTTTTTCCCCTCTGGCTGGATTGATTATGATCTTGAATATGATGTTTGGAGAAGTCGTTTTTGGGGGTGTTGGGGCAGGTTTATATGGCATGCTTATGTTCGTTATTCTCACTGTATTCATTGCAGGGCTTATGGTAGGACGTACTCCAGAATATTTAGGGAAAAAAATAGAGGCACGAGAGATAAAGATGGCAATACTGGCAGTGTTAGCCCCAAGTGCTATTATTCTGGTATTTTCTGCTATTGCCTGTGTAAGCAAACCTGGCCTATCCAGTATGTTGCATCGCGGTACTCCTCATGGCCTTTCTGAAGTTCTCTATGCCTTCACTTCGGCTGCAAATAATAATGGCAGTGCTTTTGCTGGACTCAATGCCAATACTGCTTTTTACAATTGTCTTTTAGGTCTGTCCATGCTTATCGGGCGATTTATGGTCATTATTCCAGTGCTGGTCATTGCTGGTAGCCTTGGTGTTAAAAAGTATATTCCCCCATCATCGGGCACTTTTGCTACAGACAATGGGGTTTTCGTAATTCTGTTAATCGCTATGATTGTGATTGTTGGAGCTTTGGTATTTTTTCCTGCTCTGGCATTAGGCCCTATTGTAGAGCATCTATTGATGATAAGTGCAGGTTAAGGAGAAAAAGATGGCAATATCTAATTTTTTTTTTAAGATCGTAGACTGGAAAATGCTCAAACGCGCTTGCAAAGATTCATTCTATAAGCTTCATCCTTGTGTACAGATTAAAAATCCAGTTATGTTTGTTACTTATATCGGTGCCATAATCTCTGGCATTGTTGTCATTCAGGGGATTTCGTCTGGATCATTCTCATTTTTTAATTTTCAAATAACTCTATGGCTATGGTTTACAGTATTTTTCGCCAATTTTGCAGAAGCCATAGCCGAAGGAAAAGGCAAGGCTCAGGCAGAATCCTTGCGCAAAAGCAGACAGGATATATATGCACGCTGTATTCGCAATGGAAATGAGGAAAAAATTCCAGCCTGTGAATTGAAAAAAGGCGATGTCGTTGTGTGCGAAGCGGGCGACACGATTCCTGGAGATGGCGAAGTCATAGAAGGGATTGCTTCGGTCAATGAATCTGCGATTACAGGAGAATCTGCTCCCGTCATCAGAGAAAGCGGAGGTGACCGCTCTGCTGTTACTGGAGGAACGAAAGTTATGAGTGATCGGATTGTCATTAAAATCATATCTGAACAAGGCAAATCGTTCCTCGACCATCTTATTCATCTTGTGGAAGGTGCAAGCCGCAAGCCTACGCCCAATGAAGTGGCACTGGCTATTTTGCTTACAAGCATGACCATTATTTTTTTGTTGATAGTAGCTAGTCTGAAAGGTTTTGTCGTATATAGCGAATTTTGTTCAGGCATCCATCAAACTACGGCGACCTTACCTGTATTGATTGCGCTTCTGGTGTGTTTGATCCCTACTACCATAGGCGGATTGCTCTCTGCTATAGGCATTAGTGGAATGGATCGCCTGATTCGCCAGAATGTCATTGCCATGAGTGGAAAAGCTGTAGAAGCATCAGGAGATATAGATGTACTCTTGCTGGACAAAACAGGAACTATCACTCTGGGGGATCGTATGGCAATGCAATTCATTCCCGTTTGTGGGCATAAAACAGAAGCTTTAGCAAAAGCATCCCACATCGCTTCTCTTTCTGACCAGACACCTGAAGGAAGAAGCGTTGTAATTCTGGCTAAAAAGCAGTTTGGACTACGTGCAGTACAAAGCACAGGGGCTAAATTTATCCCATTCTCTGCGGAAACAGGAATGAGCGGAGTGGATATTAGCATAAAAGACCAGAGAGTCAGCAAAATACGTAAAGGCTCCCTAGAAGCTATCTCTCGTTTTGTGGAGAGAGAAGGCAACTGTTTCCCTTCAGAAGCAAAAGAAATAGCAGAAAAAATCGCTAAACAAGGAGGAACTCCTCTTGCTGTTGTGGAGGATAAAAATGTACTGGGCATAATCGCTTTGCAAGATGTGGTCAAACATGGAATCAGAGAACGTTTCTCCGAACTCAGGCGCATGGGCATTCGTACTATCATGATTACTGGAGACAATCCGCTTACGGCTGCTGCCATAGCTGCTGAAGCAGGTGTAGACGATTTCATTCCCCAGGCAACCCCTGAAATCAAACTAAAACGAATTAGAGAAGAGCAATCTCTCGGACACATGGTAGCAATGATCGGAGATGGGACAAATGATGCTCCTGCTCTGGCTCAGGCAGATGTTGGAGTAGCGATGAATTCTGGAACTCAGGCTGCACGAGAAGCAGGAAATATGATTGACCTTGACAACAATCCTACCAAGCTGATTGAGGTAGTACAGACAGGAAAACAGTTGCTCATGACTCGTGGTGCGTTGACTACTTTCAGCATCGCCAACGATGTTGCAAAATATTTTGCTATATTGCCTGCTATGTTTGGGACTCTTTATGCTACAAATTCATTCGGCCCGCTTATGGCTCTGGGTATCATGAATCTGTCTTCTCCCCAAAGTGCAATCTTGAGTGCCGTGATTTTCAATGCGCTTATTATTATTGCTTTGATTCCCTTAGCAATCAAAGGAGTACGCTGTCAGCCAATGGATGCCCAATCTTTGTTGAAGCGAAATTTGTCAATATATGGAGCAGGAGGATTGATTGCACCATTTATTGGGATTAAAATTATTGATATAATATTATCCTGGCTAAGTTTAGTGTGACAATGTTCCAGTTAAAGGGTATTGATCAAAGACGCAGGGATTGCGCTGGCATCAGACTTTTGAGCAGACATGATTTTTCGGCGAAACCCTGCGACTACAATCTATTGCAAGATACGGGATTAAAGACGCAGGGATTGCGCTGGAGTTGGTCTTTTTCGTAGACTTGTCTTTTTGGGCGCAACCCTGCGGCTACATTCTATTGCAAAACAAAATGTTAAACTTAACACCAATGAAGATAACGATAACGACAAAACTATAATTTCCTATCCGTCAAGTTATTGTGAGGTATTTATTTATGATAACTAGTATAAAAATGCTATTCTTATTTGTGATTCTAACAGGAGGACTTTATCCTCTATTGATAACAGGCATTGGACAGCTATTGTTTCATGACTGTGTAAATGGTAGTCTTGTTGTGGTAAATAAAAAAATACGAGGTTCTGCACTTATAGGGCAAAAATTTTCTTCCGAACGTTATTTCTGGGGACGGCCTTCATCGGTTGAGTATAATGCCGAATGTTCTGGGGCAACGAATTTTAGCCCCCTTCATCCAGAATTTAAAAAATCCGTACTTGCAAGACAGGAATCTTTTTGTCAGGCACATAAGATTGTGGATAAAAAAAGCGTACCAGCAGAGATAATTCTTTGCTCTGGAAGTGGTCTGGATCCTCATATCACTTACCAGGCAGCATATTTACAAGTAGGACGCATTGCCAGTGTCCGAAATTTGTCGGAGGAGAAAAAGCAACAATTATTACATATCCTACATTTAAATAAAAAATATATCAATCTATTGGAATTAAATCTAGCATTGGACAATCTATGCGAATAAATATAGATCGCTTCGAGCATCTACGGCCAGACCCAGATCAGCTTCTCACTTTGGTGAAAAAGCAGGAACAGCAGGGACTTCAGGGGAAGCTGAAAATATATCTGGGAATGGTGGCAGGAGTAGGAAAAACATACGCTATGCTGCAATCAGCACATCAGTTGCTGACGAATAAAGTGGATATAGTTATCGGATATGTAGAGACGCATGGCCGTAAAGACACATATACCTTAGTACAGAATTTGCCGATAATTCCACGAAAAAAAATTTCCTACAAAAACGTAATGGTCGAAGAAATGGATATAGATGCAGTGCTTAGACGTAATCCCAAGGTCGTTCTGGTAGATGAGCTAGCCCATACCAACACTCCTGGCAGTCGTCATGCAAAACGATACCAGGATGTTCTGGAAATTTTGGAAAATGGTATTGATGTCCATACCACCGTGAATGTGCAGCATGTGGAAAGTCGCGCACACACGGTATATGAGATCACAGGCATCCCTGTTTCCGAAACCATGCCAGATTCTATGATAGACAGGGCAGATGAAATAGTCCTCATTGATTTAGCACCAGAACAAGTCTTGGAACGGCTAAATGCTGGTAAAATTTACAGCCAGGAAAATGCTGCGATAGCTACCCAGAATTTTTTCCGACAGGGCAACCTGACTGCTTTACGTAATATTGCCCTTCGCTTGGTTTCAGAACGAGTGGATCATGATCTACAAGATTATAAGATGATGCATGGCATACCAGAAACATGGAAAACAAGGCATCGTCTCATGGTAGCTGTCTATGCCAGTCCTTATTCAGAACTGCTGATCAGTTGGACGCGGAGGATGGCATATAGCATAGATGCTCCCTGGTTTGGAGTGTTTGTGGAAACGGACGAGATTCTCTCTCAAGAGGAACAATCGCTTCTGAAAAAGAACCTCAATCTCGTGCGCCAATTGGGAGGCGAAGTCGTTACTACAAAAAATGAAGATACGGTTCAGGGCCTTTTACATGTAGCACAACAAAACCAGGTCACTCAAATCGTAATTGGCAAAAGCAGGCGTTCCTGGTGGAAAAATCTTTTACAAGGAGGTTCCTTTGTTCAGAGGCTGCTCAAACATAGCGGAGATATTGATATTTACGTGGTAGGAGGAAAGCCCATTCCTACCCAATCTTTGGAGAGAAGCCACCAGCAACAAAAAACATGGTTAGATTTCAAGGAATTTTTTTATATCCTGTCAGGGGAAACATTGATTACGATTTTGTGCTTGCTTGGACTACCATGGATTGGCTATAAAACAGTAGGCTTGTTTTATTTGCTTGTCCTAAATTTTGCTGCGCTTGTATTAAAACAAAGTTCCATTATTTTTGCAACCTTGCTCAGTGCTGTATTGTGGAATTTTCTTTTTATGCATCCTCGCTTCACTTTTTGGATTTCAGCACCAGACGATTGGATGATGCTGATTATGTATCTGGTTACTGCCCTTGTCGTTGGAAATCTTACTACTCGGCTTAGAACGAAAGAAAAATTTTTACAACTGCGTGAGGATCGTGTTACTGCCCTGTACAATCTAACTCAAAAAATTTCTTCTTCCCAAAACATCCATGATTGTGTATCATCAGCAATAGAGATGGTAGAGAATCTTTTTCATGCCAGGGTAGGGATTTTTTTAAAAAAAGAAATAAAAAATGGAACAATGGAATTGCTACCCTATCAGGCAGGTACGCTAGTATATGATGAAAAAGAATTGGGTGTAGCCAATTGGGTAGCCAGATATGGCAAACCAGCAGGACGTTTTACTGATACTCTCTCTTTTTCAGCGATTTACTATATCCCGCTACAAACAGGAACTAAAACCATAGGAGTCATGGGAATTCAGGTAGAAGCACATTTACAACTTAGTTATGGTCAGCAATTGCTGTTAGAAAATTGTGCATCTCAGCTTACATTAGGCATCGAAAGAGAAACCTTGCATGAGTCTATCCGTAAACATCAAATAATTATGGAATCCGAAAAAATTTATAACACTTTGCTTAACTGTGTATCTCACGAATTAAAGACTCCCCTGGCAACCATACAGGGATGTGCTACCACATTGCTGGAACCAGGTACAATAGAAAATGCTTATGCCATAAGGCAACTAGCAGAGGAAATCAATACCAGCTCTGAGCGAATGAATGATTTGATACAAAACTTTCTGGATATGAATCGCCTTGAAGCAAAAAAAATGAAGCTCAATTTGCAACCTTGCGATCTCAATGATTTGTTTTCTACCTTGCTAAATCACATAGAGCCTTTTATCAAGGAACATCCTGTCTCGTTAACCATGCAGGATGACCTGCCACTATTGAATCTGGATTATGTTTTGATGGAGCAGGCGTTACGGAATATCGTCCACAATGCCTGCCTCTATACGCCTGTGCAAACTCCTATAGAAATTCATGCCAGTATTGATAGTGATTGTATAGTAATCAACATCAGGGATCATGGCGCAGGAATTCCTGGAAATAGTCCAGAGAAAGTCTTTGAAAAATTTTTCCGTGCCAACCATAACATACCTGGGGGAACAGGGTTGGGACTATCTATAACAAAAGCATTGATAGAATTGCATGGTGGAAGGATAAAAGTAGAAAATCACCCTAGAGGGGGTACTCAATTCTCGATTTATCTTCATCTGCCGAATGAAAAGTAGAAAAACAGAAAGGTGAACTTATGGAAAATGGGCCGACATCTGGAAAAACGTCTATTCTGGTCATAGATGATGAAGTGCAAATCAGACGATTCTTAAAAATTTCTTTAGAATTACAAGGCTATAGTATTTATGAAGCCAGCGATGCAAAAGAGGGCCTCAAACAGACAACTATGGAAAACCCAAAGCTCATCATCCTTGATTTAGGTTTACCCGATGAGGATGGTATGTCTGTTTTACAAAGTATACGGGAATGGTCGCTGGTCCCTATCATTATTCTGTCTGTTAAAAACGATGAACTTTCGATTGTCAATGCTCTGGAGTCAGGAGCGGATGATTATTTAACTAAGCCCTTCAAAATGAGAGAACTGTTAGCCAGGATTCATGTCTGTCTACGCCGTAATTACAATGAGAGCCAGGGTTCTGTCTTTCGAAATGGGGAACTAGAGGTGAATCTTAGCAACCGCGTCGTTACATTGCAAAATAAACCAATAAAACTTACAGCCACCGAATATGACCTGCTACAGGCTTTTATCCGTCATAGCGGCAAGGTACTTACTCATCAGCAACTCCTGAAAATGGTATGGGGGGCATATTACTCTGAGCAAACAGAAAGTCTTCGTGTCCATATAGGGCATCTTCGCCAAAAGTTGGAAAAAGACCCAAAAAGACCTAAATTGATTCTGACAGAACCAGGAGTAGGATATCGCATGGAAATTTTCACGTGAACTTGACTTTTGTAGCCTGTCCAAAAAATTCTAGCATTCCTAGAAACAAATGGAATTGAGCGATAGAGCAGGATTATCGGTTGTAAAACAATAATATCCAGCTTAACAGGAATCGTAAGCGTGCTAAGTTAAGACATAACGACATTCAGTGCAAAATGTTCGTTGTAGTGATCGCCATACGCATTAATCAATAATTGCTTACTTTGCAATGATTTGTAGCTACAAAGATCTAAAATTTTACACCTTTCTTCTTCGTGTTTCTCTGTGTTCTGTGTTCTGTGTTCTGTGTGTCTCTGTGGTTAAATTTCTATGTTTCCCTTAGTCACTTACGAGTGAAATCTCGTGTAAAATGCCAAAGAATTTTTAAATCACGAATAGCGCGAATAAAACGAATAAAACAAATCAAAAATAAAATTATTCATTCGCTCCATTCGGCCATTCGCGTAATTCGTGATCTTTTCCTGTTTATCAGGGTTAGTCTATAACACTAAATCCCCAGAAATTCGCAATATGAATTTTTCTTCTGGGCGCATGGCACGTCGCTTCATCTGAAATCTTACAATCAAAAAATCTATACCATTTTTTGTTTTGGTTTCCCATACTATATCATCAAAATCCGAAGCCCAAAGATAGCTACGGTCTTCGCAATAGTAGTGTAATTTTTTAATGCGAAATTCTTTTGGCAAAGCATCTATAAAAACAATTTCATTTATATCACCTGGCCCCATATTGGAAAAACGGATATTGTAATTAAAAGGCTTCAGGGTGATTTCTTTTTTTTCAAAGGAAATGTTGGTAGCAGGCTGTTTTCCTGTCCAGAAAGAATGTTCGATGATATATTTTTGAATCACAAGCACAGAATGGGCTACTGGTTCTTTGTTTTGAGCCATATCTGACTTTTCCTGATTCAGGAGATATATGCGAATAGCATTGGATTCTATGGAATGATAGCGAGAATCATTTTTATTTTTATAAAACGCGACGGTATCACCATAGTTGACATGGTATGCTGTGTTATTGGCGAAGTAGGCTTTTGTCCCATGATCTCCTCCGCTAACGATGATGCTTTCAATGACTATATTCCCTGATGAACACGCAGTAATCAAAGCAATAAGAAAAAATAGCAGATGTCTACTGGATAGCATGGACTTTCCTCTCTATTGGGCTATTGGCTGTTCTTTTTTTTCTGTATCTATCTTTCCTGTTTCTTCCAACTCTATGCCCGTGTCTCCTTTTCTGATCTCATAAGACTGGCAGGCATTTAACAGAAATAAAGTTATAATAAAAATCACTTTCCATAAATTTTTCATAGTATCTTTTCCCTTTTAAACGAGTGGATGAAAAAAGAGAACCACAGATGAACTTGGTCTATCTGTGATTCTCTTTCCTGACCATTTCATACAGACGATCTATTCATTGTCTCTCCAGAGAGTACTTCCATCGTATTGGGAGAATATAGGCCTGGCCTGTTCGGTTCTTCGGGTCTTTTGCATATTTTTTTCCCAAAGCAAGGAACCAGGAACCATCAGTTGCTCTCCATTGCGGACGCAAATTTTTTTGCCAGAAAGATCAAAGACGTATACCCCATCATTTTCTCCCACGGATGTATACCGAGGATAGATTCTTCCATTAGCACCACGTTCCGCGTCCATAAGCAGGAAGCTTTCTTCATTGAGACCAACGCAAACCCTCCCCTGGAAACGATGTGCCAGGTAGGCTAAATTATCAGGATCGTCTGTCTGTATACGATCCCTGCAATGAGGGAAAACTTTGATTTTCCTCACAAGCCCCATACCATTATCGAAGAATACAAATTGGTTGCTCTTTTGTCCATTTTTTTCAGGAAGTTCTATATAAACAATGATTTTATTGCAAAGAACGATGGAGCCAGCAGAAACTGTATAAAAATTGGTGCCTCGTATCAAGGCTTCTTGCAATGCCCATTCTAATTCCCAAAATTTCAAAGAATAGTAAAGAGATGCAACATCACCACCAAAGATAAAGATGGAATTAGAAGATAAAATTCTTTCAATCAATTCTTTGCGTTTTATATGATACTCCTGGTTTGCTGGCAAACCAGAGCGTATTTTAGCATAATCCTGAATTTCTGAAGAAATTTTTGCCTGAAGCTCATCTCCTCCGACAAGAAAGCTCATGGTTTTTTGCATTTCCAGGCAGGAATAGTGTTTTAAAAGCTCTCTGTCGTTCATTTGAGGAACCCGCCATTCTTCCTCTTGGGCATTGTAAGAGAAAAAATCAGACAGGCTAAGATACGGGAAATCTTTTTTGATCATACGAACATGGTGCTGGAGTAAATTGACTAGCTCTGCATTGCGCTCATGATAGAATGTCTTGATTCTGAATAGATTATTTAAAGAGCCAAAGTACATTTCCTGAATGCCAGGATGCTTTTCCTGGAATTGCATCCATTCATGGTAGACACTCAGGTTCTGGATGTTTTCATCAAAACCATTTTTATAATGAGAAGGAATGCCAATCTTTTTTAAAGATTCCTTGATGTGAGATTCCTGGAATTCTTCTTTTCCCCACGCACCAGTAACGAGCAAAACCTTTTTTCTCTCTCTTACAACAGGGTCAATATGGTTGCTCTGTAAAATACGATCTTGGAATTTATAGATAAAATCTGTTTCTTTTATTATATTACCATTAAAAAGAATGCTACCAAACATCACGATCCTCTTTCATGAATTCTTAACACAATTTAGAGAGTATTGAACAAAGAGGCAGGGATTGCCCTGGCGTTCGGCTTTTGAGCAGCTTTTTGGCGCAACCCTGCGACTACAATCTTTCGATTATTTATTTGAATGTACCACATCCTGTTACTTTGAAATAGCTTAAAGAATTGTAGATATGAATCTGATCAAAATTTTGATTTTTTATATCGCAATTTTTAGCGATTTCTTTGATGAATTTCACAAAATCATGGAAAGCAATTGCCATATCTACTTCGCATGTTCCATCTGCCATATATCTTATATCGAGAATTTTGGCTTCTTGTGCGAAGCCATCAATTGCTATATGGGCAGGCTGATTCTCTAAAATCAAGTCTTTCAGAATACTCTTAGAATCTATTCTTATCTTTTTAAAGTTTTCTATAAGTTGCTTATAAGCATCGTTGGTTGCAGCCCTTCTTGCCATGATTTTTTGTTCAGGATTGGCATCTATCCATACACCCACAGGAACCCTTTTTAGACGCTCTATTTCTGCTTGCAGTTGCGCATTTTGAATCTGCAATTGTGTCATGCTATTTTGATCTTGTTCAATTTGTGATACAAGTTTAGCCTTTTCTTTTATAAAATGATCTTTTTGTTTCTTCAGATTCTCTAATTCTCTCAATGACTGTTCCTGGCTGGAAAGCTTATTTTTAAGATCTTTTTGCTCTCGTTTTATTTTATTGTTTTCCTGGGTTAAAGCATTTATGCGAGACTTTAGATCATTGATCTCGGCAACCTGCTTTTGTAGGCTTTCCATTTCTTCTAAAGTTTTTTGATATTTTTTAAGTATTTCTTCATGTTTTAATTTGTATTCAGAATAGCTTTCCAACTGAGATTGAGATTCATCTAATTTTTGTTTTATTTGAACGATTTGTTCTTTTAATTCCCGATTTTCTGCAAGAGTTTTCTGAGACTGTTCTTGATAACCTTGATATATTATAAGCATATTTTGATACCTGTGAATATCTTTTTTTAGGCTATCTATTTCTTTTAAGTTCTCTTGGTTTTTCTTTTTATAAGAATCTAATTCTTCCTGATTTTTTTTCAGATCTTTTAGTTCATTATCTCCTACTTTTAAGCTTTGTATTTGCTGTTTCAATTCTCTATTTTCTTCCAAAAAAGCCAGAAAATTTTGTTGGAAAGTTTGAAAATCCGAGAGTTGCTGCTTAAGTCTTAAAATCTCTTCTTTGAGAATGGAGCTTTCGTTTTGAAGGTTCTGAATTTGTACTGTGCCTATACTTTCCAAAAGAGTGCTTTTTCCTGTTGCACGTATATACTTTACCGTGCTTTGCTGCATGAGATCATCAAAGACTATACTTTTAAATGAAACAAACTTATACTCTGCCTGGATTGTTTTTAAAAAGACAACAAGATCATTTACATTCAAAACCATATCTACTTCACAGCTTCCATCTGGCATGTATCTAGTAGCTACAACCTGAGCACTTCGTAAAGTACATTCTCCTAGCTTAGCTTCCAGAGAATCATGCTGAAGTATAAAGTCCTTGACAAAAGATTCGGAAGATATTTTGACCTTTTTTACAGACTCTACCAGTTCGCGATAAGCATCTAAAATGGCTGATCGTCGAACCATCATTTTTTTATGAGACTGAATATCATTATCTTGTGAAAAAAGAATGGCAGAGCAAATGCCAAAAAGAAAACAAAATGCAAATATTTTTTTCATGCTTCTCTCCTTTTTGATTTTAAGTCTTTGCATATTTTAAGAATTTATAGTAATGGCTAAACTTTTTCTATAAAGAGAATTCTTTCTATTGCAAAGAAATAATGAGATATTTATTTTGATGTTCTAACTTTTTTTAGCAAATGTTATGCCAATATTTTTTTAGAGACTTATGCAAGAATTGCATCTTTTCGTTGACCAAAACAGGGTACACAAAGTCCTTTTATTTGGTCATTTTTCCGCTATATTCAAAGATAGAATAATAGTCGTTCCCTTATTGACTTCACTTTCCACTTGGATTTCACCACCATGTTCTTTGATGATTTTTTTGCTAATCGAAAGGCCTAAGCCTGTTCCTTTGCCACTAGGATTCGTTGTGAAAAAAGGTTCAAAAATTTTATTTAGATTTTCTTTTGGGATACCTTTTCCTGTATCTGTAATAAAAATCTTGGCTTTTCCTGCCACCGACTCTGCTCTGACAGAAAGCATTCCACCTTCTGCCATAGCATTTTTAGCATTCACAAACATATTCATAAAAACTTGTTGCAATTGATTTGCATTCCCTATTATTTTAGGAAAAGCAGGAGATATGTCCATAGTAAAATGAATTTTTTTTTCTGAAAATTGTGCATCCAACAATGCAACCGTTTTATTGATAATATCTTGAATTTGTACAGGTTCTAAAGTTTTATTTTCTTTTCTGGAAAATACCAGCAAATCATTGATGATCTGCTGGCAACGTGTGGATTCACTGAAAATTTTTTCCAGATAACTCCTCAGTTTATTGATATCTTCTTCTTGAAGGTTGGCTTTTTCGACAAGACGCATTCCCAGGCGCACAAACCCAATAATGCAGGTAAGCGGGGTATTGATATCATGGGCAATGCTTGCAGAAAGCTCTCCAATACAGGCTAACTTGGCAGATTGTTTCAACTCGTTATGCAATCTTTCGAGTTCCACATGCGTTTTAATCATCTCTTCATTAGTATGCAAAAGTTGATGTATCCGTATTGCCATTGTTACAATGGTATACACCTGAGAGCAAAAAATTGCCAAAAGCCCAGGTAGATGTGAAATAGTACTGCCTGGATCCAATATAATAGCTAGTATGCCTACTACCTTTCCCTCTTCCATAAAAGGGGCAAAGATAACCTGCTCTGTTTCATTCATAGATAAGATGCGCAAGGTGTTTTTGTTGATTTCCTCCTGGCAGGTTTCTTGCCAGGGTTCAAGGTTGTTTTGGATTTTAGAAAGAATCTGGGCAATTTTATCCGAATCCAGATTTTTCTGTGCACCTTCTCTCCAGCGATGGTTTTCCAATCGTAAAAAAATCACACCTGCCTTACCATGTGTGACTTTAAGAGCATTTTCAATAATTCCTTCCAAGAGATGATTAGGTGAGAGATTTTTATCTATTAACTGACTGATATGCCATACTTTAGATATATCACCCTTTAGTTTTTTTTTACGAATCGCTTTTACATGATCAATCGCCTTGTCCATAGCATTAAAGAAATCCTGAAGCTCAATAGGCTTTGTAAGATAGTCAAATGCTCCTTGCTGGATCAAAGAAACTGCGGAATTAATAGAACCATAGCCAGTAAGAACGATGATCAAAGTTTTAGGAGAAATTTTACGCACTTGTTTGAGCAACTCTTCACCATCCATTTTAGGCATGTTCAAATCGGTTATAAGAATATCAAAAGCAGTGCCTTGAGCTAAAGCTTCCAGTGCCTGCTCTCCATCATGAACAATGCTTGCAACAACGTTGGGGTCAGAGATAGCCTCTTTCAAAAAATCCGCGATATAAAGGTCATCATCAGCGATTAAACATCGGATAGGCTCTTCACTTACCATGAAAATCTCACTAAAAGCTCACACTTTTACGACCAATGTGAAAGGACTGATTTTCTTATTGCTCCCACTCTTTTTCTGCAAAAAAACTCAAATTTTTTGCCTTTTTCGCGACAAAATATAAGGCAATGGCTCCTGCAACAATGCCTAAAGTCATGCCAGGGGTATCTACGATTCCATGGGCCAGAGGATGATATTCTGGGTTGAACGTATCTACATGGGCTAAAAAGTAGTCTTCAAATTCATGAACATGAAGGCTGTACGTTGCTTTTTCATCGCGATATTGGCGAATAGCACCTTTAGAGATACCAAGATTGGCCTCATGGAAGTCAGGAGGGAAATCTATTTTTCCAGCCTTAGGAATTTTAATAACCTTATTGTTTTTAGAGCATTCTTCACGAATGCTTTCCCAATCAATCATTTATATTTCTTTCAAATCAAATTTGTATCAATAAACTATTTTTACGATATTTTATAAAATTTTCTTCTTTACTGCAAAGAATTTTCCAGATATTATAAAAATTAAAATCCAACTTATAATCAACAATGCATTACTATTTTTAGGAGAAGAACAACGTGAAAAAAATGATTTTTCTTTTTCTGTTTATCTTAAGTATTCTTGCTATTACAGGATGTGGGACGACTTCAAGTCCTTCTGGCGGCTTTATTCCTGATACTTATGTCAACACTAAATTTACTATGATGCAAGGAACAGGAGATAACCGTCTTGTCCAGGATTTGCTAGTAGAGCCGTTCATCTATCCTTTCGTTCATGTTCTCAATTTTGCTTCACTTCGGTTTGTATGGGATCACGGCGATTTTCCTTTCAGTGGATTTACTCATTCTTTCCTGGATGTTTTCGCCACTCTTCCTTTATATAGCCATACAGATATTCGATTCAAAAAAATCTTTGGAATGGGTGATACAAACACAGAAATTTTGAACAAAAAAGAAGTGTATTTTACTCCCCCTACACAAAATTAAATTTTTTGAATCGCCAATTTTTTATAGCATCAGAATGGAAATATTTTTTATATAGCTCGATATAATTTATTGCCAAAAAAAGAGTTAAAAGCTATCTTTAATTTTTTATTTTTTTCAAATAAAAGTTTATTTCAAATAAAAAAATATTTATAATTTTTCGTTGACTTACAAAAAAGAAAGAGTTAGAATACAATTTGTTCTAAACGGATTTGGATACTTTTCTGAAAACCCGTTAGCATTTATTATTTTCGTTCGAATAGTTCGACTCTCTAGTTTTTATCGTTTCGACGAAACTATCTAGTAGTCGGCTGGAGAAGTAGTTTGCTGAGTTTACTTTTACACTTGTAGAGGCATTCGGTATTGGCAAAATAAACTTTTGTCAAAACGAATTTTCCCCGGCGAAATTGTATGTTGAGGACGTGGTTGAGGCCGAACCGTTAGAAATCGTAAAGATTGTATCTTTTGCTATCTGGTAGCCCATGCGATGGTTATCGGTATAGTTTGTAAAAAGCACAGATCGCATGTTTGTTTTTGTTTCAGTTAAAGGATGGTTTTATGAATATCTATGTTGGAAATTTGCCCTACAGTGTAACCGAAGCTAACTTAAAAGAGATTTTTGCTGATTTTGGAGAAGTAGCCAACGTTAGTATTATTATGGACAGAGAATCTGGCCGTTCCAAAGGCTTTGGATTTGTTGAAATGCCCAATAATAATGAAGCTGAAAATTCTATTAAAGCTTTGAATGGTAAAGAAATCCAGGGTCGTAGCATAACGGTAAATCAGGCTAAACCCAGAACAGAACGTCCCCAAAGAAGATCTTCTCGCCATTAAGGCCTAAAACCTTCTTTCCGTCCTGATAGTAAACTGCCTCCACCTCACGGTGGGCAGTTTCTATCAGTTATATTTTCTTGCCTATCCTATTCTATTCTTCTTTTCTCTCTTCCTTTCCTAAAAATTACAGAACTATCGTAATTGACATTTTTTTTCAAAAGAAAAATATACCTTTTGTCAGAAAAAGGTGAACCTGCCATGCAAAAACAGTTTGGAAACTATCTTATTCTCGAAGAAATTGCTCGTGGAGGCATGGGTATCGTCTATCGTGCCCAGGATATCAAAAGCAAAAAAATAGTCGCTTTAAAGGTTTTGCTCTCTGGATTTAGTGCAGGCTCTACAGAAATCAAGCGTTTTTATCGAGAAGCTCAACTAACAGCAGAATTGAGTCATCCTAATATTGTCAAAGTCCTGGATATAGGGGAAGAAGGTGGATACCATTATTTCTGTATGGACTATATAGAAGGTACTACCATGTCCAGGTTAATCGAAGAAAAATCCCCACTGCGAAATCTTCTTACAGTCCTTGTCAAAATTGCAAAAGCCTTACATTCTGCCCACCAAAAAAAAATTATCCATAGAGACATAAAACCTTCCAATATACTTTTAAACATAGAAGGTGAGCCATATCTCACCGATTTTGGATTGGCAAAATCTTTAGATAAAAGTACCATGACACAAAGTGGCACTGTCATGGGAACACCATTTTATATGTCTCCTGAACAGGTAAAAGGGCAAAAAGTTCAATTTTTTGCGGATATCTATTCCTTGGGAGTCATTCTCTATCAATGTCTTACGGGCCATCTGCCTTTTCAGGCACAGGTACTTAGCGAGCTATATCGTAAAATTCTTGACGAAGAGCCTATTCCTCCAAGACAATCCAACTCTAAAATTACACCTTTCCTGGAAGAAATTTGTCTTAAGGCTATGGAAAAAGATACCAGATACCGCTACCAAAATGCCTTGATCATGGCAAAAGACCTGGAAAGATATCTCAAGCCGCGTGCCCGCGATCATAAGGTGTCTTCCTCTGTATCCTGGTATCCTTTTGTTCGGAAGTATCGAAAAAAATTCTTGCCTCTCATGCTCAGCATCGTTTGCTTCTTTACTTTAGCAGGATTTTTGGTTTACAGACATTTTGAAAAAAGGCATGACCCCCTCATTTCCAACAAAGCTCTGGAGAAAGAGATCCACAAGATAAAGAATCATATACAGGAAGGCAAGGCCTTTATGGAAAAGAAAGAATGGGCACTATGCCTGGACTCTTTTTCTAAAGCCATAGAAGAAAATCCTTGCCTGGAAAACTACTACTACCGAGCCAATGCATCCCTCGAAGCAGGTTTTTTAGAACAGGCGAAAAAAGATATAGAAAAAATAGCATCTCTTTTAACCCCTTCTTTCTCATTGAGATATAAGGCTCTCATCGCTCGTATGGCCCTGCTGGAAAGAAAATTCTATCTGGCCTATCAGGAATATACAAAGATTCTGCAAAACCATCCAGATGATCCATTTCTTTATTTGTACGCAGGAGAGGCAGCCTACCACACGGCAGACTACCCAAAGGCGAAAGAATATCTGACTCGTGCGTTAGAGGAAAAATCGTCCTTGTCGCTCCAGGCTCTTTTCTATCGTGGCCTCACTCATAAAAAATGCCAGGAATACAAAAAAGCTATGGAAGACCTTTTGCTCGTTGTCGATTCCGAGCATCCTGAAGTCGCTGTAGCACAGGCTAATCTGGCTCTTTTATACCTGGAAAACCAGGAACTGCAACAGGCTAAAAGATGGCTGGTTCTTGCAGAAAAAAGCCAATCTTTGCCCCTTGTTTCAGAAGGGTGGGCTAAATACTATTATTATCAAAACGATTTTTCCCGCGCTTTAAAAGAAATAGACCAATGCATCTATCTCTTACCGTGGGAGCCTGTTTACCATCATTGGAAAGGAAAAATCCTATATAAGCTTTCTCAATACGACCTTGCAGAAAAATCTTTCATCCGCGCCCTGGAGCTTGATCCCAAGAATTTACAACCTCTTGTCGAATTGCTTTACTGTATATGCGATAGAGGAACTTTAGAAAATTTCTGGTATACCTCCCTGGTCTTCAATTCTTATATGGTACAGTTTGCTATGTCCGATGAGATCATCGATCTTTTTCAAGACCAGTTAGACACCTTGAATACAGCCTATCAAAACCTCACATACCAGGAAAAGCAGCAGCAACATCTTGCAGCCAATACAAGCGATTATAAGCACTATCTCTCTTTGCTTACCAAAAATGTTTCCAGCGACATTCATCAACTGGCAGCAGCAGGGCTTAGCAATTTTTATCGCCATGAAGGTATAAAAAAAGAAATTATGCAATATCTGGATGAAGCAAGACGAAATGTAGGCAAAAATAAAGAAACCATAGAACGCCTAGAAAAGGTTATAGAATCCTGGGAAAAAAAGAAGCTGGAAGATGCAAAAAACAATCTAAAACAAATGGCAGTAAGGCTTATTGTCGGAAGAGATGTGGAAACATTGGAATCTTTAGATCAGCTTAGTGAAAAAGCAGGGCAATTGTTTTTGGAAATTCTCTGCGATAATCAAGAAGATATTCTTATGCGATTTTTGGTCTGTAAGGTCTTAACGCATTGGGCCAAGCCTGCCCTCATACAGAAAATCCAGCAATTCAGCATTTCTGCACCAGAGGAAAATCTATCTTTCTTATGTACTCTTTGTTTGAAGGAAGCCTATTTTCCTATAGATCAAAAAATTCTCAGCAAAGCTTTGCATTCTAAAAATTCCTTTATAAGATCACAGGCGGTAAAAGCATTACCAGAAAAGGACTGGGAGCTTCTCCTGGGCTTTTTGAAAGACCCAGAAGAAAGAGTACAAATCTATACAGCAGGAAAAATTCTGGACAAAGTACCAGAAAAAGCACTTCCTGTTCTGCTTCAAGGAAGCAAGAGCAAAAATCTTCTGATTCGGATGTATTCTTGCGGGAAACTCTGGCCTGCTCGTAACCCTTTTCTGGAGGCAAAGGCACCAAGAGTTACCAAACCTCCGCAATATATCTATGCTTTACGAGAGGGTTTAAAGGATAGTCACCATGCCATGCGCATTCTGGCTGCATCTCGCATTGCTGCCTATCAGGTCGAGGAACTAGGCGACGAGCTCATACCCATGATAGACGATACCCACATGATGGTACGATACCAGGCTATTTCCACTTTGGCCTGGCTTGGAAAAGAAAGAAAAAGAATATTTTCTATTTTTTTTGATACGAAAATGCCTGTTTTGCTTCGTTCAGCCGCTATCCCTCTGATGTTGAGGCATCAAGACCTTACAGGAGTCCAGAATCTGGATAGTCTTCTTAAAGAAGAAGATCCTTATGTTGGAATTTTTGCCTTGCTTTTGGTTGGATATATGGGACAGGGAATGGGGACAATTATCGTGTACCCTTATCTGGAACATCCCAAAGCAGAAATTCGCACTGCTGCTATATGTGGTATGATCGCCTTTGGCAGATCGAGCCTGATAAACAAATTGACAAATCTTGCAAAAGACCCTGATTCCAGGGTCAGCAAAGCAGCGAGTGCAGCCTTGACCAGAATTCTTCTAAAGTATCGTACCAGCACCATTTCTTCTTATAAGAATATTTTGGAAAGAGATACAGCAACCAAACAAGGAGCTGCTTTTGGGTACTATTTCGATGTCGTGAACGAAATCTATTGCCAGGTATTCAATTTTTATTTAGGAATAGCCTCTACAGACAAATACAATATCTTCCGCCATAAAAATTTAATACAGTATTTTTCCTATGAATATCTTCTGGTAAAATATAGAGAGTTGATGAAAAACGAAAAAAAAAGAGAATCCTATTTGATTCATCTTAATCATACTATTGAACTGGATCCCACAGCAAGATACTACTATAACAGAGCTATTTTATACCAGACAGCAGGCCGTCTGAAAGAAAGCATCCAGGATATAAAACAAGCTCTTCTGGAAAACGATAAAGAAGAACAATATTGGGTCTTATATGCTGAACTTCTGGCTCAAGACAATCAAACGGCTCAGGCATTTGAAGTTTTGAAAACATTGATTAAACTCTATCCCCGATGCCCCAAAGCATGGCATATACAGGGAGATATTTATTATAGTCAGGCCAGATACAAAGAAGCCCTTTATTCTTATATTCACCTATACTGCATCGATCCTCGGAATGAATATGCATCGGCACAGATGGCGAAATGCAGCAGCAAAATTTCAGAAAAATAAACTTCCCAGGGCGTTGCCCTGGGCTAGTATATATAGGCCTTTCAGGCCAAAGATGAAAACCTTTTCAACTGCCATAACCCGTAATTATTACCGTCCTTAGAATAACCCATAGATAGCATAAATTATAGGTGTTATCATGATGAATTTAAAAAGATTTATATTGGGTGCTGTGCTTCCCGCATTGCTTAGCATTGTACTCTTTTTTATAGCCATTTTTATTATCATGGTTCCCGCTCTGGAACGAAGTGTCAGGGAACAGAAGCAAGAGATGATCCGCGAACTCACAAACTCTGCCTGGAATATTCTTGCCAATTTCGAGCATACAGAAAGACACCACAAGATGAGCCGCGAAGAGGCACAAAGACAAGCCATTGAACAAATCAAAAATTTGCACTATGGTCAGCAGATGAAAGACTACTTTTGGGTCAACGATATGGAACCCAGGATGGTCATTCATCCCTATCGCCCTGATTTGAATGGACAGTCCCTTGCCCATTTTTCTGATCCGCAAGGCAAAAAGCTTTTCGTCGAGGTTGTAAAAATTGTAAAAGAGCAGCAGGCAGGGTATGTAGAATATATGTGGCAATGGAAAGACGATCCCAAAAAAATCTTGCCTAAGATTTCTTATGTACGAGGATTTGCCCCCTGGGGATGGGTGATTGGAACAGGAGTGTATCTGGATGATGTGCAAAGAGAGATACATTCTCTCAAACAAAATCTGGTAGGTGTGACAGCAGGAATTTTCACTATTGTAGCATTGCTTCTTATATATCTGCTTTCTCAGGCCTTCAAAGCCGAACAGGAAAGAGGGCTTGCAGAAAAATCTCTCAAGGAATCAGAAGAAAAATATCGCTTGCTCGTGGAATCCGCTGTAGAGCGAATTTTAATGATTCTGGAGGACAATACGTTATTTGCCAATCAAAGCATGCTGCTTTCTCTTGGATATTCTGCCCAAGAAATGTCATGGCTCAAACCAGAGGACCTATGGGAAGAATTTGCCACGATGATCAAAAGTTTCTGGGAGAATGATACACTAAAAATCCATGCTCATCTAAAAACAAAAGAAGGGAAAAAACAGGAAGTACTCCTCTCTTTATCTAAAATTATAATCCAGGATAAAAAAGGCTTGATTGCTATCGCAAGCGATATTTCCAGGCAAAAGGAAAAAGAATTGCAGCAGGAACGCATGATGGGTGAACTCAAAAGCACCCTTTCCTTTTTCGATCAGCAGGCATCTCAGATTTGCGACAGAGATCTATCTCGCTATGTGCTACCCAAATCGCCTGCTACTATCCATGAACAATCTCTTTTGTTTGAAGCATATGGTGTTTGTGAAAAAAATGATTTTGCTCCTGTATATCTTACAGACAGCAGCCAGAATATTACAGGAGTACTCACATACCAGCATTTCATGCAGCTCCATAGATATTCTCCTGTCCTTTTCCAAAGGGAAATTCAACACGCAAAATCCTTTGAAGATATCTCGAAAACAGCCAGACGACTTCCTGCGATAGTTTTGGGTATGATGGAAAGTGGTATGAGACAAGAATATGCAACGAGATTTATTACCAACACTTCTGACAATATTTTACAAAAGTGCATTGAACTATCGGAACAAGAATCAGGAGAACCACCTGTAAAATATGCATTTATTGTTATGGGAAGCCAGGGAAGATACGAACAGACATTATGCACAGACCAGGACAATGCCATTGTTTTTCAAGACATTTCTCCTGAGAGATTGGACTCTGTCCAGGCCTATTTTCTTAAACTGGGAGAAAGGATTGCCTTTTGGCTCGACCAGATGGGATATTCTTTTTGCCCTGGAAAAATTATGGCAAAAGAGCCTCATTGCTGTCAGCCTCTTTCTATGTGGATGAGCCAGTTTCAGCAATGGATCAACACCCTGGAAGGAGAAGACCTTCTCCATGGTAAAATCTTTTTCGATTTTCGATGTGCTTATGGAGAGGAGTCCTTTGTACATTCTCTTCGTTCATCGCTATATCATAACCTGCAAGCCAATCCGCGCTTTTTTTTCTTTATGGCCAGGAACGTACTGCGATTTACGCCTCCTCTGGATTTTTTCAATTCGTTTGCTCTCCAAAGCGTAGATTCCTATCGAAAAGCCTTTGATATTAAGGGTGTAATAGCGCAAATTGTAGACTACGCAAGAATATACGCCCTCAAGCATGAGATCCATTCTACAAATACGATGGAAAGACTTCAGGCTCTAAAGAATCAGGGAATTTTATCCGAGGAAAATTTTCAGGAAATAAGCATTGCATACCAATCCCTTATGGAAATCCGCCTGAGGCATCAAGCAATAGCCATACGAAAAAATCGAACTCCTGATAATTTCATCGAACCAAACCAGTTGACCTCCATAGAGCAACGAACCATCAAAGAGGCTTTTGCAAGAATCAAGGATTTTCAGCTAGGTCTTAGCTACGATTTTACTGGCATGGGATGGTAGCTAATTTATGTCAAGATATATAGGAAAAAACAGCGAAGATTCACCTTTAGCATTTTTGCTATCCCAATGGAAAGAGAACTCTATCCTATCCAGGAATTTCGTTGTTTGGAACAGCAAGATGGAAAAGGATGCTTCTGTCGATGATTTTCCACAAGATCTTTTGCCAGAGCTTATGGAATCTTTAAAAAGACTTGGGATATATGCCTTGTATAGCCACCAGAAAACAGCCTGGAAAGAGATAAACGATGGCAAGAATATTGTGATTTGTACGGGGACAGCGAGTGGAAAAACACTCTGCTACAATCTTCCCGTTCTCCATGCTCTGCTGAAAGAGATAAAATTATGCGCACTTTATCTCTTTCCTTCCAAGGCATTGACCTATGACCAGAAGGATTCTCTTGGGAATTTGCTATCTCATGCAATTTGGGGTGTTTACGATGGAGATACACCTTCCGCAAGACGAGGGGCGATTCGCAAGGAGACAAGGATCGTCTTGAGCAATCCCGATATGCTGCACTCGGCTATTTTGCCTCATCATACTCTCTGGGCCAATTTTTTCAGCAATCTCAGATTCGTTGTCCTGGATGAAATCCACCTCTATCGGGGAATTTTTGGCTCTCATATTGCCAATCTCATACGCCGCCTCAAACGCATTGCCTGTTTCTATGGCTGCTTTCCTCAATTTATCCTGACTTCTGCAACGATAGCCAATGCTCAGGAACTGGCTCAAAATCTTATCGAAGAAAAAGTAAATATTGTCAGCAACGATGGTTCTCCTCATGGTAAAAAAAATTTTCTTCTCTATAATCCTCCTATAGTACAACCCGAATTGGGTATCAGACGGAGTTCCCTTGCTGAAGCAGTCCGCTTTTCCAGGCAGATATTCGAACACAACATCCAGGCTATCATTTTTACAAGATCTCGCCATAATGTAGAAATGATTCTCAGGCATCTGCACAAAGTATACCCCCTGGCTTCAAAAAAAATCAAGGGCTATCGAAGTGGTTATCTGCCTAAGGAACGAAGGGAGATAGAAAAGGGACTGCGCAGTGGGGAAGTGAAGCTTGTGGTGGCAACAAATGCATTGGAATTAGGAATCGACATCGGAGGAATGGATGCCGTTTTGCTCGTAGGATATCCTGGAACGATTGCAGCAACAAGGCAGCAGGCAGGTCGAGCAGGTCGTAGAGAAAAGGATTCGCTTGCCATACTCATAGCATCATCAAGTCCCCTCGACCAATTTTTGGCTCATCATCCAGAGTATTTGCTGGAGCGTTCGCCAGAAAAAGCACTCATCAATCCCAACAATCCCTTGATATTGCTCCAGCATATTCGATGCGCAGCATTCGAGCTTCCCTTCCAATCAGGGGCAGGCATCGGGAAGATTCCCTGGGAAACGGTGGAAGCATTCCTGGAAATATTACAAGACGAAGGATTTGTCATTAAGTCTGGGAATCGTTTGTTTTGGGTTGGGGGCCAATACCCTGCAGGGCAAGTTTCTTTGCGCAGTACAGGAGCGCAAGACTTTGTCATTCAAGTAGAGGACGAAACTGGAAGACAAGAAGTAATCGGGGAAGTGGATGAACCAAGTGTATCCTGGATGCTGCATCCGCAAGCAATCTATTTGCACGGGGGAAAAACCTACAAAGTAAAAAAGCTTATCAGCGAAGAAAAACGTGCTATTCTATCTCATGCTGAAACCGACTACTACACTCAGCCTATACAGGAATCTCAGGCTGAAAAATTATCTATAGAAAAAAATTCCCCTATCCAGGGGGGGAACAAATTTTTTGGCGAAATCCTGGTGACATCCCGCGTAGTTGGCTTTGCTAAAAAGCGTTGGTTTACACAGGAACTCCTCGAAAAAGAAGAGCTAGACCTTCCTTCCAGCCAACTTCGGACTACGGCCTATTGGTTCAGTTTGAATGAAGAAACGGTGTACACTTTGCGCACAGAGAACAACTGGAGAAGCGATCCGAACTACTACGGCCCAAACTGGGATACTCAAAAAAAGCTGGCACGCCAGCGAGACAGCTATCTTTGCCAAAAATGTGGCATAGCCGAAAAAGACAAGGCTCACCATGTACACCACAAGGTGCCGTTCCGACTGTTTACTTCCCTGGAAAAGGCCAATGCCATTGAAAATCTGATAACACTTTGTCCCAGATGCCATCGCCAGGCAGAAGCCATTGCCCGCATTCATAGCGGGCTATCCAGTGTGAGCTATGTTTTATGCCAGTTAGCTCCCCTTTTTCTGATGTGCGATAGCAGCGATTTGGGTACTCACACCGATCCGCAATCTAAATGGGAGGAAGAAAAGGCAATCATCGTCCTCTATGATCGGATACCAGGTGGGCTGGGATTGAGTGATACATTGTATGAAATCCACGACAATCTTTTGAAAGAAGCCTATGAAGTGGTAGAATCCTGTCCCTGCATAGACGGCTGCCCTTCCTGCGTAGGCCCTGGCGGAGAAAAAGGGCAGGGTGGAAAAAAAGAAGCCCTCGCCCTTCTTGCTTTGTTATACTGCGAACGACCATAAACTAAAAAATAGAATTAACCACAGAGACACAGAGGGCACAGAGAGTTTTAGCTTTTGAACCTCGGAAAGAGAACGTCCTGGGAAGGGCATGGCCATTGGTGTTCAGCTAAAGAAAACGCAAAAAATTAACCAGGCACGGAGAAATACACTGCAGAAGAGGTGCAAACAAAAAAGAATCACTGAGGTCTGCTGCTCCAGGGAAAAC
>CALKWO010000116.1 GCA_938003875.1 uncultured bacterium | reverse complement strand
ATCTGCTCCAGCAGGCGGTATTCAGCCTTCTATATTTTATAGACTATACATACCAAAGATTCTGTTAGAACCAGCGTGATTTTTTGTTTATGATTTCAGCCTGCCCATAAGTCTGAGAAAGCCATCCAATATGGTCATGGGATGGGGTGGGCAGCCAGGGATAAAGATGTCCACAGGAAAGAGGTCTGTGATTCCGTTATGTACCTCTTTGTGGTCTATGAAAGGCCCACCAGAGATCGCGCATGAACCTACGGCAATCACGACTTTGGGATGGGCTACGGCTTTGTAGGTCTTTTCCAGGGCTAGCTTCATATTTTCCGAAACAGGTCCTGTGACTACAATGCCATCGGCATGTCTTGGAGATGCTACGATCTGTATGCCGAACCTTCCTAAATCAAATCCTGGTGTTCCCAGAACGTTGATGTCGACTTCACAGGCATTGCATCCTGCTGCACTTACCTGCCTGAGCTTTAGAGAGCGACCAAAAAGCTTATGGATATTGTCTTTCAAGATTTTGCCACGTTGGTAAATCTGGCCATCGAATACAAGGTCTTGTCTGGTTCTTGTTGCAAGACGGTATTCTGTAGAAAACGCGATGGCACCTGTTGGGCAGACGGTGGTGCATTCTGTGCAGAAAAGACATCTGCCCAGGTCTATCTGGATGCCTTTCTCTGTGCATTGGATTGCATTGGTAGGGCAAACAGAAACGCATTCCTGGCAATTTTTGATACATTTCGATGAATCGAGAATCGGAAGCCCTCTCAGTCGATCAGGCAAAACTGGTTCCTTTTTGGGATAGGCAATGGTTCTGTACTTTTGTTGTAACCTTGCCAGAAGTACTTTAAACATATAGAATTCCTTTGTTTTTATAAATCATGCCCACAGTATGAAAGGTTGAAGCTTTTGTTGCATAGAGGGAAATCGGAAATCTGCTGGTTGCGTAAGGACATAGAAAGCCCGATCCAGTTATGGAAAGAGGGATCGCAGACTTTGTACCAGGAAAATTTTCCATTTTCATCCGTGCTGGCAACATGGCAGATTTCTCCTCGCCATCCTTCTGTAAGGGAAACGATCATTCGATTGGGTGCAAGAGAGGACACGGGAGACTTTATTTTTCCTTCAGGCAAAGAAGACAATATGTTCTGGATAAAGGCAATCGAATTCTGGATTTCCAGCCATCTGGTGTAGGCACGGGCAAATACATCGCCTTTTTTCCCTACGACAACAGGGATAGGTGAAGAGGCAAAGATTCCAAAAGGATAGTCTTTTCTTACATCCAGAGAAAGGCCACTGGCTCTTGCCGCTACACCTACAAGCCCTAGAGCTTTCGCGGTTTCTTTGGATACTGTTCCTGTGTCTTCAAAACGTGCCAGGACAGAAGGCGTATCAAAAAGCAATTCTACAGCCACTGTAACGTCTTTTTTCGCATTTTCGATACGTGCCTGGAGATCTTTGATGCGAGCAACGTCCATGTCGAAGGCAACTCCACCAGGTTTTAAGAAGCTTCGCCCAAAGCGACTTCCGCAAAGGAGTGCAGACATATTTAGAAAATCGCCACGAATTCGGCCACAATAGTTTGCAGTGGGGAGAAAACCGACATCGTTTGCCAGTGCGCCCATATCTCCTGTGTGGTTTGCCAGTCGTTCCAGCTCCAGAGCGATTCCTCGTAGCGCATGGACACGAGGGCTGACCTGACAATTGCCCAGAGATTCTATAAGCTGCAAATAAGCATGAGAATGACCTATGGAAGTATCACCAGCCAGGGTTTCCATATAAGAAAGAGAGCGTTTGTTTGGGCCTCCTTTTAGCTCTTTTTCTATGCCTCGATGCTGGTAGCCAAGCGAAATTTCCAGATGATATACCCATTCGCCATGACATTGAAATCGGAAATGCCCTGGCTCTATGACACCAGCATGAACAGGGCCAACGGCTACTTCATGGATTTCTTCGCCTTGTACCTGATAGTAATCCCCAACGCAGGGCAATATGCTATCACGCTTCCAGAGATCCTGGCCTTCCTGGTAGGAAGGAATGAAGCGGATCGGTTTTAGCCAGGGGTGATTTTCTGGCCGAATTGCCCAGTTTTCTGCAATTTCTCTTTCGAACCAATGAGCCTGAGAACACTCAGAAGTGAGGGAGGGATAAACGTTTTCTATTTTTGTGGACGATAATGACAAGACCCCGTCTTTGTCATTGCCCAAAACTGCGTATAAACGCATTTCCTTTTCGGCATAAGGTTGTGCAAAAAGGGCTACAAGCCTTTTCCCTTCCTGAATAGAAGCCAGAATGTCTTTTCTGAAGTCTTCCATTATCATAAAAGGAACTTCACTCAAGGCGCAGCTTTGGCTGTTTTTAAAAGAATGGAGATTCATAGTTTAATATCCTTGGATAATGTTTGCTGCCTTTTGTAGAATATTTTGCAGGAATTCAGGCATAAAAAGCCCTAAAATCAACAGAACCAGCATAGGGAAAGCAACCAGGAATATATCTTTTTTGTAGGCTTTTTGTGGATGAATATTGGCTTCGGATTCTCCCCAGAGAATCAATAGCATATAACGAAGCGCGCTGATAAACACAACAGCGCAGCCAAAAAGGAAAAGAGCCAGAGAAATGTAGTCCGCTTTTTCTATAATGGCCTTGAGAATTTGGAATTTGCTCATGAAGATGGCAAAAGGAGCCATTCCGATCAGTGCCAGAAAACTCAGGAAAAACCCTGTTGCCCAGACAGGCGTAATTTTTAAGGCATTTTTGATTCTATAAATGCTGTTTGTACCATAGATTTGCACTAATTTTCCTGCTGAGAAAAAGCAAAGAGGCTTTCCCATAGAATGGTTCAGAAGATGGAAAAGAGCAGCGAATGTTCCCACTCCTCCTAAGCCAAGCCCTACTGCCATGATTCCTATATGCTCTATACTGGAATAAGCAAGGAGTCTTTTGATGTCTTGCTGAAATACCATAAAAGCCGCTGCAATGATGATGGAAAAAAGGCCAAAGAAGACAAGAATATCCATAGCCCATCCTGTTTTCCCTGTTGCCATTTCCACCAGGGGAAGATAGCGCATGATGCAATAGAAAGCGGTGCTGAGCAAAAATCCAGAGAAAAGAGCCGAAACAGGAGCAGGTGCCTGGCTATGGGCATCAGGAAGCCAGCTATGCATAGGAGCAAAACCAGCCTTGGTGCCATATCCTACAACCAGAAAAAGAAAAGCCATTTTCATAAAAAAGGGATTCAGGCTACCTGCGTTTTCATAAAGGAACGTCCATAGAAGCGATTGGGAATGCGATCCTTTCAGGTTTCCGCCTGCTGCACCGACTAGCATGGTTCCGATAAACGCCAGGGCAACGCCGACAGAACACATAATAAGATACTTCCACATGGCTTCCAGAGATTTTGGTGTAACATGAATGCAAATCAAAAAGGCAGTGATCAGAGTGGTTGCTTCTACACCCACCCACATAATACCAATATTGTTAGAGACAAAAACAAGGTTCATGGCTCCTAAAGCACTCAACCAAAGCATTCCATAGCGAGGCAGCAAAGCTGAGTTAAAAGCATTATGGGCGATTTCTGCAGGGAAATAGGATTTTGCAAAAAGAGTAGAAAGAGCAAAAACTACCTGCAAAAGAACAACATGATAGGAAGAAAGCATATCCAGAAAAAGCCATCCATGGGCTGCCTGGATTGCTCCTTCTATAGAAACTATCCAGAGAGAAACAAATGCCGTGGCAAGCATAGTCCATACTGTTGCACAGGCAATCCATCGTATGGTGAATCCTTTTGATGATAAAATACAGCAAAATCCGCCTAGAAAAGGGATAACTAAGAGTGCCCAGAGTATCAATCCATCTTCCATGGTTTAATCTTTCAAATTTTGTAATTGGTTGACATCAATATGATCGAATTCGCGAGAGATTCGATAAATTGCAATACTCATAACAAATACAGCGACAAATACATCCATCAAAACGCCTAGCTCCAGGAGAAGATGTACCTCTCCAGCAAAGGCTATGCCCAGAACATACATTCCATTTTCCATGACAATGTATCCTAGCACCTGATTTATGGCAAGCTTGCGGCTTACAATGAGAATTAAACCTACCAATATCGTATAAAAAGCCACAGGCAGCAAAAGAGGATGAAGGCTAGGAACAGACATTCCTGTTAAACGCGAATTCATCCAGAAAGCAAGCACAAGCGCAAGAATCCCTAAAAATATAGAAACAGGATAGCTGATAAAAGGCTCGATTTCCCTTTGGATATTGGTTTTTCTGATCACGCGAAACAGGATGAAGGGGAAAAGGATTCCTCGTAAGGGAATGGTTATCAAGACCAAAACCAGAATATGAGTCGTAATTCCCTGAGGCAAAAATAAGAGTACGGGGAGTGCAAGACCTAAAAGTATTCCCTGGAATCCTAGTGTAGGAATGCAGGTTCCCATGCGGCTTGAACCTAATAATAAAAGGTTGGTTAGAAGAATAACCACCATCAACATGTTGATTAATTGTTCCATAAAATTACCTCATGCTCAGCACTAATGCTACGGTAGATAGAGCTGCCGCAGCAACCAGGAGCTGAGGCACCCTAAGCAATCGAAGCCTTGCCATTGTGGATTCTACGATTCCAACGATAACACCTAGCACTATCATGGCTAAAAAAGAAAAAAGTAAATCCAGATAGATGCTGCCAGAGCGAAAGGGAAAAATCGTCTGGGTAAAAATAGTTCCTAAGACCCAGAGTTTTAAAGCAGAGCCATAGAGAATAAAGGCAAAGTCAGGCCCGCTATGGTCTAAAACCATCACTTCATGGATCATGGTAAGTTCCAGATGGGTATTGGGATCGTCCACAGGAATACGGGCATTTTCTGTGAGTAAAACCAGAAAAAACGCAACACCAACAAGAAGCATTTGGGTGCTGTTTGCAATCCATATATAGGGGAAAGACGAAGAGTACATATCGGAAAAGGAGGCAGAGGATGTGGCTTTAGCTAAGACTATCAAGCCAAGAAAGAAAGCGACTTCTGCAAGAGCAGAAAAATGGACCTCTCTGGCTGCTCCCATGCCTTCAAAGCTAGAGCCTGTATCCAGGGCAGCAAGTACGGTAAAAAAGCGCATAAGGCCCAGTATGTAGGCAAAAAGAAGGATATCTCCAGGAAAACAGAGAAAAGATCTGATACCACCAAAAGGCACAAGAGTTGTAGCTAAAAGTACACATACAAGACCTACCATAGGGCCAAGACGAAAAATATAGGTGGTTGTTTTGCTATAGGTTGCACCTTTTCTCAGGAGCTTGAACAGATCATAGTACAATTGTAAAAAAGGCTGGCCATGCCTTCCGCCAAAAAAGGCTTTGGTTCTGTTGATGATTCCTAAAATCAAAGGAGCGAAGACCACTGCAAACAATGTGGGTATAAAAAGATTCGCATTCATACCTTAAAGCTTCCATAGAAGTAGAACAATTAACATCACAATTATATAAAGCACGTATAAGTGTATGCGTCCATGCTGCAAAGTATGGAGAATACAAAGAACATTTCCCGTCCGGACAAAAAGCGGAGAAAAAACTTTTTCCTGAAAGAGATCAGGCGTTTCCATAGAGAAAGAACCTGGCTCTGGGAAAAGGCCTTTAGGCGCAGAGAGTTTTTGCTTTACTCTCAGAAAAAAATTGTAAAATTCCACAAGAATCTGAGAGAAAGAAGTTCCTGTGTATTGCATACGAGCTGTAGGGGCAGCGTAACCACAATCCCATGTCACTGTAGTTTCCACTTTGCGCACGCAAAGAAGCAGAGATCGCACCAAAGCAAGAATTCCCAAAAGGAAGAGAAATACAATAGATGCTATCGTGATCTGGGATAGAGAAAAAGTGGCTTTTTCTAAAATTCCCAGATGTTCTGCGGACAGATAGTTCTGAAATATTCTGGGAAGAAGACAGGGAGATAGAAAACCAACCAGAATACAGCTTAATGCAAGGATTCCCATAGGAATTTTCATGAGCCAGCCTGTATCATGCGCATGGTTCATGCTCTCATGTCTTGGTTCTCCTGAAAAGGCAATTCCAAAGGCTTTGCTGAAACATGCAATAGAAAGCCCGCCAATCAAAGAAAGGAAAATAATGAGAGCAAGAGCAGGGATGGCAACATTATGGCTGCCAGGAATTCCTCCTGTAAAGCAGGCAAAATATATCAAAAATTCGCTGCCAAAACCGTTCAGGGGCGGAAGGCCACAGATAGCAATAGCTCCTGCTAAAAAGAAAAGACCTGTATATCTCATCCGTTTCAGCAATCCCCCCATAAGGTTTATATCTCTCATTCCTGTCCCATGCAATACCGCTCCTGCACACAGAAAGAGAAGCCCTTTATACAAAGCATGATTTAAGACATGAAAAAGACTTCCGACGAAACCAATCACAGTAAGAACTGGAATTTGATAGGCTATGCCAAGAAGGGTGATACCTAAACCCATAGTAATGATGCCCACATTCTCTACCGTAGAATAGGCAAGCAATCGTTTTAAATCAGACTGTGCAAGAGCAAACAAAATGCCTAATACTCCAGAAATAATTCCTATAGCAAGCAGCGTCCAGCCCCACCAGAAAGAAGGGAATCCCAGAAAGCTTAAAATTCGTATAAGTCCATAGATTCCTGTTTTTATCATAACGCCTGACATAACGGATGAAACATGACTAGGAGCCGCAGGATGGGCTTCTGGCAGCCATATATGAAGAGGCATAAAGCCTGCCTTGGCTCCAAAGCCAACCACTGCAAGAATAAAAAAGATTCCTCGTGCCAGAGAAGGAAGATATTCTAATTTGTCCCAGTCCATAAAATTCATGGATTTTGCACTCTGTGCCATAAGGAGAAACATTGCCAGCAGAAAAGCTGTACCAATATGGGTTGTAATAAGATACATCCAGCCTGCTTTTCTGACAGATTCTTTTTTTGCTTCAAAAATTACGAGAAAGAAGGAAGCAAGAGCCATAAGCTCCCAAGCAAGAAGGAACAAAAGTGCATTAGCAGCAACAATGACCAGTGCCATGCTTCCTACAAGAATATTAAAACAAAACCAGGAAAATCCTAAGCAATGAGTGGAGCGATAAGAATAAAGATATTGCCCTCCATAAAGGCCAGCCAAGGCACAAAGCACGAAAACAGGCACAAGAAAAAATGCCGACAAAAAGTCTATATTCAAAACAAAAGCACCCAGGGGCATAGCCCAGGGAAAAGAAAAAGACAAGCCCTGCCCACTCAGCAAGACTTGTATAGAGGGAATAAGCCCTAAAACACAGCCAGCAACACATCCCGCAATGCCAAAAAAGCTGGACAGGAATGCTGAACGCTTGCTGATAAGAGCAAGAAGCCCGCTCACTAAAAAAATAGAAAGACTGTATAAGAAAAAAGTCATAGAAATGCACCTCTCTACTCTGCCTACCAAGATTATTTTGGTTGACAAAATCGCAAAGTGTTTTTATCGTGATTTTTTGAGGAAAGAAAAAGGGATAGGTTTTGCCATCCTTGGCCTGGTAGGTCTGAGAAGGTTTTAAAAAAGAACAAAATTTTTGAGATTTTTACAAAAATCTTGGGGAATAATAACAAAATTTTAAGAATTTGCAAGAGAATTTTGTTTTGTGTGCCATAGATGCATCGCATAGCTACAAAATTTTGTTTGCCTGGTGGACGAAAAAATAAAGGCCCATCTCAGAGAAATGCGTTGATTTGATTGCAAAAAATTTTTATAATTGCTATAGCACAGATTCCTAATCTTTAAAATTTTACAAAAGAAAGGGGAAATATATGAAATTTTTCCTCATTCCTCTTTTATTTTTAGCTCTGTTGAGCTATGTAAATGGAGCTTCCATTCTATTTACAAGCTCTCAGACATTCATTATTCCTAATGGAGTTACCTCTGTAAAAGTCCTTGTCATCGGTGGTGGAGGTGGTGGTGCTCCTGGACATAATGGTGGAGGTGGTGCTGGATATTTATCCGTAGGCACTTTCAGTGTAGCTTCTGGTCAATCTGTTTCTGTAACCGTTGGTCAAGGCGGTACTGGTGGACGAGACCTTACCAATAGCAATACCATTTCATATCTAACAGCAGGAACCGCATCTTCTTTTGGAAGCTTTATCTCTGCTAATGGAGGCAAAGTCGTACTCGGCATCAACCTGACAGGAAATAACGGTAGCTCTGGTGGAGGTGGTGCAGGTAATGCTGGTAATGGAGCCGCAGGCGGTATGGCTGGTAGCAATGGTTATGCATCAACATTTCTTGGCGGTACAGGTCAGGGGAATTATTTATCCCTTTTGACATTGTTTACAGAAAATACCATTACAGCAGGTGCTGGCGGTGCTGGCGGCATCTCCAGTCATGGAGGTGGTGGTGGAGGTGGAGGTATCCTAATAAATGGAACAGGCATCAGTGCTGAAGATGGAAAAAATGCAAATAGCGGTAAAGGCGGTATAGGATATGGAGCAGGCGGTGGTGCTGGTGGTCTTGTTGGCTACAGAATTGATGGTGGAAACGGGGCGAATGGCCTTGTATATATTGAATATACAGCGACCGTTCCAGAACCCATGACTTCTATTCTGTTTGGATTGTCTCTGCTTTGGATTGTTATCAGGAAGATTGTTTTTTAAGAATAATCGATTCAGTCCTAGCTAGTTTGATAATGTTAAATCCAAAAGTAGAAAAAAGAGAACCACAGATTAACACAGATTAACACAGATTTAAGAAAAGATTACTGCATCGCTTAGCTACAGAGACAATGATTCAAAATTTTTTTTTATCTGTGCCCATCTGTTCCATCTATGGTTCTTTTTTTTTTGTAGCTTTGTTGCGCCATGTCCATCAAAATTCTGGCATTCCTAGAAACATATGAAATTGAGCTATAGAGGATGATTATCGCTTGCGAAATAATAATATCAGGCTTAACAGAAGGCGTGAGCGTAAACCTAGACGTAGCCGTAGTCGTAGATGTCATACGTGTTAAGTAATAATCACTTACATTGCAATGATTTGTAGCCGCAGGGTTGCGCCGAAAATGACG
>CALKWO010000115.1 GCA_938003875.1 uncultured bacterium | reverse complement strand
GTTTTCTTAAAGAACAAACTAAAAAAATCAAAATTTTTTCCTTAGAAGCTGCGGAGCGTAGGTTATACTATTCGGATTCTTCTTCAGAATCGTCTTGCCAATCTTCTGTTTCTTCCGAGTTTTCTTCTATTTCTTCTGTTTCTTCCAGGATTTCTATGGTTTCCAATGATTCTACTGGCTTTTCATCCTGTTCAGCAGGCTCTTCTTTTTCTTCTTTTTCAGAAAGCTGCTGGACAATCTCTTTTGCCAGTTTGGCAACAGAAACAACGCTGTCTGCTTCTTTCAGCCGAATCAGTTTGACTCCCTGGCTTGTTCGGGAGAGGACTCTTAGCTCTGAGCCAGTTCTTATGACCATTCCCTGAGACGTGATTGCCATGATTTCATCGCCTTCTTCAATAGAAAGGACAGCAACGACGTTTCCTGTCTTATCGGTTTTCTTTAAATTCAAAACGCCTTGCGCTCCTCTTTTGGTCATTCTATAGTTGGCAAAAGCGGATCTCTTGACAAACCCTTTCTCACATATTGTCAGGAGGCTTTCATTTGCCTTGGCAACCACCATTCCAATGATTTCATCGCCTTCGAATAAGCGACAGCCCTTGACTCCTCTGGTACCTCTGCCCATAGATCTAACATCTTTCTCATGGAAATGGCATGCTCTTCCTAGCTTGGTAGCCAGCAACACTTCTTCTTCTCCATGAGTGAGCCTCGTAGCGATCAGGCTATCGCCTGCATCCAGGATGATAGCTTTGATGCCTAGCTTATTGGGTCTTGCAAAAGCCGACAGAGGAGTTTTTTTCACGATTCCTCTCGCTGTAGCCATCATCAAAAACTGGTTGTCCTGGAATTCCCGAATAGGAATCAAGGAAGTTATGGTTTCTCCTTCCGCCAGGTTCAACAGATTTACGATAGCCCTGCCTTTAGAAGTTCTTGAAAGCTCTGGAATATCGTAAACTTTTAGCCAGTAAGCCTTTCCTAGATTAGAAAAGAAAAGAATATACTGGTGAGCAGATGCTGTAAAGAAATGTTCTACAAAATCGCCTTCCTGTATATCTGCTCCACTGATGCCCATTCCTCCCCTATGCTGCTTGCGGTAATTTTCAATCGCCATCCGCTTGAGATAGCCTTTGTTTGTTACCATAACAGCCCAGGTATCATCGGGAATGATGTCTTCGATAACGATATTGTCAATGCTCTGTCCGATCTGGGTTCTTCTTTTGTTTGCATATTTCATGCGAATTTGGGCGGTTTCTTCTTTGATGATATTCAAAATTTCTTTTTCATTGCCGAGAATCTTTTTATAAACTTCGATTCTTTGTGTAAGCAAATCTCTTTCTTCTTTGAGCTTACTATGTTCCAGCCCTGTAAGAGAAGATAGCCTCATCTGCAAGATAGCATCCGATTGCAGGGGACTCAAAGCATACTTTGCTATCAAGCTGTCTTTTGCATCTTTTGCGTCTACAGCAGAGCGTATCAAAGATATGATGGCATCGATATTTTTGATACAAAGCATCAATCCATCTACAATGTGGGCGCGAGCCTCTGCCTTTTTTAAAAGGAACTGAGTTCTCTTTCTGATGACATCCTGACGATGGGCAATAAAGCATTCCACCAATTGCTTGATATTCAGAAGTCTGGGACGACCATCCACAAGGGCGATCATGATGATGGAAAAAGTTCCTTGCAAGCTTGTATACTTATAAAGCTGGTTTAAAATAACATCTTCATTTTCGCCTCGCTTTACTTCTACTACAATGCGCACCTGATGCTCGCGGTCGCTTTCGTCTCTGACATCGGATATTCCTTTGAGTTTTCCTTCTTTTACAAGATCTGCAATATGCTCAATTACCTTAGCTTTATTGAGCTGGTAAGGAATCTCAGAAAAAATTATACGAGATTTTGTCTTGGTTTCTTCAACCTGGGCCTTAGCCCTGACGGTAATTGTCCCTCTGCCTGTGCAATATGCCTGTTTAATGCTGGAATTACCGCAAATGATCGCGCCTGTAGGGAAATCGGGGCCATGAACAATATCACACAATTGAAGTGGAGTGATACCAGGCTCATCGATTACTTTAATGATAGCATCGCATATTTCTCCCAGATTATTGGGAGGAAGAGAGGTAGACATCCCAACGGCAATCCCCATAGACCCGTTTACCAAAAGGTTGGGAAATTTAGAAGGCAGGACAAAGGGTTCCTGACGGGTTTCATCATAGTTAGAAACGAAATTCACGGTTTCTTTTTCTAAATCTTCCAGCATTTCCATGGTAACGGCTGTCATTCTGGCTTCTGTATAACGCATAGCCGCTGGAGGGTCGCCATCCAAAGAACCAAAGTTTCCTTGTCCATCAATCAAAGGATAACGCATATTGAAGTCTTGTGCCATGCGTACCAGAGTAGGATAGATTACGGCTTCACCATGAGGATGGTAGTTACCCGAAGTATCGCCCGAAATCTTCGCACATTTACGGAATTTAGCCTTTGGCCCAAGATTCAAATCATTCATGGCCACCAAGATCCTGCGCTGAGATGGTTTAAGACCGTCCCGAACATCAGGCAAGGCACGAGATACAATAACACTCATGGAATATGTCAGATAGGAATTCTTTAGTTCTTCTTCAATAGGAACGATATAAGCGCGATCCTTCATTTCTTTTGTAAAACTCATATATCTCCAATCTTTCAAATCATTTTATGCTATATAAAATACTTTGTTTTTTCAGAACTGAGATTGCCTCTTGCAATGCTCTGTCGTGAAAGTTTTTCTTATCTTTATCGGATGTTTCATAAAATTGTTGCATCAAATCTTTTTCTTCTTCAGGCGTGACTGGCACCTGAACGTCGGGGATTACACCACCTTCATTGTCTTTCCCTTTTTGTATGCTTTTGCCAGAAGGAGTATAGTATTTTGCTGTTGTAAGTTTGATTGCAGAGCGTCCATCTCTTAGCTTCAAGATAGTCTGGACAAGCCCTTTACCATAAGTTCTGTTCCCTATGACAATAGCTCTATGATAGTCCTGCAAGGCACCTGCTACGATTTCCGATGCACTGGCACTTCTTTTATTCACAAGAATGACCAGATGTAAGTCCTGATAGTTTTTTTTATCGTTTGCACGGAATACTTTATAACTATCAGGGGTTCTTCCTTTTGTGTATACGATTACACCTTCTGTAACAAAATAGTTGACAATATCTACAGCAGAATCTAGCAGTCCGCCTGGATTAAAACGCAAATCTATGATCAAAGATTGCATTCCTTGCGAAATCAGGCTATCTATGGCTTCTCCTACTTCTTGATCTGTATGCTTATTAAATTTGGTTAAGCGAAAATATCCTATTTTAGATTCTTGGTCTAGCATTTTTGCATTTTTGATACTGTGTATCTGGATCAGATCTCGTATTATTGTAATATCCTGAGCTACCTTATTCCCCTCATGGATGACACTCAAAACAAGTTGTGTTCCTCTTTTCCCCTTAAGCTTTTGAGCTGCCTCACTTACCGTCAATCCTTCTGTTGCTTCTCCATTGATGGCAATGATTTTGTCTCCTGCGAGAATTCCTGCCCGAGCAGAAGGAGAGCCATCTATAGGAGACACTACGGTAAGCACACCATCTTCTATACTAATTACAATTCCTATACCGATGAATTCACCCTCTGTGCTTTCAAACAGTTGTCTATAAGCATCCTCATCCAAATATTCAGAATAGGGGTCTAAGATGCCTGTCATACCTTGCAATGCGCCCTTCAATATTTTTTCTGATGGCACATCTTCTACATAGTTGGTAAGTATCTTTTCTCGAACTTCTGCCATGATCTCTGCTTCTCGATAAATATCTCTTTGATAGGCAGATAAAACGTCAGGTAAAAAAAAGAAAAGACACACGACAAAAAAAACAATATAGAGAAAGAACATTTTTTTCTTCATAGAAATTGCTCCTGTCCTGAGGGATGAAAACAAGTAAGGAATATTTACCAAAAATGGATAGAACCACCAGGCTGAGCCTGGCGATTCTATCCATTGAAAAAGTTGAACCACAGAGAGGATTAATCTCCCTGAATCAAAGCAACTGCATAGCCAGCCAAATAGCAAGAACTACCGCCGCCCCACCATGTGATGGATTTAGCATATACTTTCACTACATTATTCCCTGTAACTTCAGCCTGGATGGAATATCCCATAACTCCACTGCCTCCTGTTACTTTTACACCATCAAATCCAATGATGCTACCATTTTTGGATTTGCAGAAAGAAGAAAAATCTTCATATTTCCATAATACAGAGGGTGTAAAGTTCCAATATACAGTTTTTCTGTATAAGGCTCTGGAATCATTATCGTAAAAGCTAAAGCCAATACATTGGAGTAGTTCGGGAAGGATTTCGATGAGCTTGGTATTCAGGCAATTCCAGATTTCCTGTTTTTCTAAGATACATTCGGCTATTTTGGGCAAAACTAATTTCACAAGACAGGCAGTGATAGTTCCATAATCTATGCCTAAATCAGAAGATCTGTCTACGGATACTTTCCAGCTCATATCTTCCTTGTGACTGCCTGACAAAGAATATACCAGGCTATTAGAACGGTCTCCTTGCACCAATTTAAAGCTTTCTGTAAGCTTGATGCCCTCTTTGGGAACATAATCCATTTTTACGATTCTGTAGATTTCGACTTTGAAAAATTTTGTGTAAATCGAAGCAGAGGTAGCTAAACGAAAAACAGAGCTTACCAAAGCACCATGATTGCAAACAGCATGCTGGCCTTCCAAAAATTCTACATCTCCATGTTGTTTGATTAACTCAATGTGCCTTGCTTTGATAGCCTCTAAATCCACCTTGCTTTCTGCCATAACAAAGGAACAAAAGCAAACCAATAAAGTAAGCAATACAAGTCTACTCATAGGGTGACCTCCCTTAATAAAAAGTACTCTTAAAAACTAAGAACATTACTAGTTTTTCAGAACGAAAATACCTATAAATCGTATATTTTTTCCAAAGGCATTTCAAGTAAAATTTTATTTTTTCCGTTTGGATTCATAATTTCTTGTAATCATGCTATGCTTTTGATAAAATGATCTGGCAAACCATTGTGTAAAAAAAAATCGTCGAAAATTTTTGAGCAAATCTCCAAAAAATTCTATGAACCATTCTTTGATAGATACACATTGTCATCTATATGCTGCACCGCTTTGTCTGGATAAAGGCCTTGTCATTCAAAGAGCGAAAGCTTCTGGGGTTACAGGAATTGTCGTTCCTGGTACGCAAGAGCAAGATTCCCGCGAAGCTGTAGCTCTTGCGCAAGAGTATAGAGGATTTGTCTTTGCTGCTATAGGCATCCATCCTCAGGTAGTAGAAGAAAACGATCTGATCTGGCTTTATGAGCTTGCAAAATCTCCTTATGTCATCGCCATAGGCGAAATTGGTCTGGATAGTGAAGTGAAAGAGCCTTCGATGGAGGTGCAAGAATCGAGATTTATCCAACAGATGGCTATCGCTAAAGAACACGATCTTCCTGTTTTGGTTCATTGCAGAGGAGCTTTAGGCAAAACTGTCTCCCTTCTCGAAGATTGGGGTGGAAAGGGCGGGATCCTTCATGCCTGGCCTGGGAATAAAGAAGCAACACGGACTCTTCTGGAAAAAGGATTTTATTGCGGAGCCTGTGGAGTCATTACCCGTCCTTCTTCTACAAAAAAAAGAGAGAACATATATTCTATTCCCTTAGAAAAAATCGTACTGGAAACAGATTCGCCTTATATTGGTACCCAGAAATCCCCTAAAGGTCAGGTAGAACCTTCTGATCTCATGGAAATATGCGAGGCCTTATCTGTTTTGCATGGAGTTCCTAGAGAAAAAATTGCCCAAATCACAACAGAAAATGCCTTAAAAATTATCAAGAAAATGGGATTATAAATTTAGGACAAAAAGAATGGCTATATTAGAAGACAATGATAAAGAGGACAGAACACGCCGCTATTTCGGCGATTTCTATGAACGGCTTTCCAGGCATAGCGTCCTTGTTATAGGTGCTGGCGCGGTTGGTACAGAAGTTATAAAAAATTTGATTATGCTAGGGATAAAATCCTTACATCTGGTGGATTTCGATAAAGTTTCCTTGAGCAACCTGAATCGCTGTATTTTTTTTCAGCCACAAGATCATGAAAATGTCTACAAAGTGGATGCTATTTCTCGCGAGATCAGGAAATCCTGGCCTTCTGTAGACATCAAGACATACCCTGTCTCTATCCAGGATGCACCTGAGGACGTATGGAATGTTCCTCTCGTGGTATTAGCCGTAGACAACAGCGAAGCAAGGTATTATACAAATTTAAGGCTTCTCTCTGAAAACAAAGAAACCTTTCTTATCAATGGAGCAATGGGAAGAACCTTCCTGGAAGCGGAAGTGTTGCTTCCAGAGCAGACAGCCTGTCTTTTGTGTACATGGAGCAAAGAATATATCCATGCTCTATTTCACAAAATGGTAAAAGAAAATTGCGACCAGTTTTTTCAGAAAACATCAGAGCGTTTCCCTGCTATCAGTGTTTTGAATTCTATCTTAGGCGGAATTATGGCAGGTGAGGCAGCCAAAATTTTAGTAGGCCTCTCACGCTGGAAAAAAGAAAAAAAATGGGAAGACGACCATATCCCCTTTTTAGGCCAAAGGCTGCGCTATGATATTAGTAAACAGGAATTTAGCCTGGGGAAGATTACTATAAATCCTGAGTGCGTGGAAATTTTTTGCCGCCAAAAAACAAAAAAGAGCAGCTTTTAGTGAAAGGATAGTATTATGAAAAAATTTTTATATTTTTTTTGTTTATTTATCATGACGAATTTGCTATTCTCTGCTCCTGTTGGCTATCAGGAATATGTGCATGTTTGGGCACAAATTGATGGTAGTGATTGGTTTGAAATGACAGGAAATCAGTGGAGATGGCAGCATAATGCTTATACAGTTCCAGAGCAACATAGCTCTCCTTTTGAGGCTACTGTTGTGAATGGTCAAGCTTTTTTATCTAGTTGGCCTTCAGGAACTGGCGGTGGAGCCTATTCTGCCTACAATACAGTAGCAGGATTGAATTCCTTACAAGCAACATTTGGTAGTGATGTACAAATTTGGATAGAAGTGATAAGTGTAAGAGGCAGCCTTACAGTAACACAGCTTCCTACTCTTTCCAATTCTTATACTTTTAGAATTTTTTTGGACGATAATTCCTTGGGTGGACATGGTTATTATGAATTTAAAGTCTGGGGATACGGAACTGTCCCTGAACCTGCTTCTTTATGTTTTTTGTCATTAGCTATAGCCATACTCTTTTGTTTTGCTAAAAGATAACCTGATTTTAGCGAGGAACTTATTTAATGCTGATTGCTTATCAACACAAAAATTCTTCAATAACATTTTAACTAAAACACTAAGACAAAAATTCTTAAATTTTTATTGATTTAAAAAAAAATTTCGATATAATAATGCCTCAAAAATAAAAATATAATTCAAAATCTATATTTTATGCTTCTCAGAAAGGAATAGCATTTATGTACGCAATCATTCAGGATGGCGGGAAACAGTACAAGGTAGCTCCTGGCCAGGCTATTGAAATAGAACTCAGAGAGCAGGCACCAGGTACTCCGCTTGAATTTTCCTCTGTAATTTTTTATCAAAATGATGAAGAGGTAGCCATTGGTGCTCCTTATGTAAAAGGAGTAAAGGTACAAGGGATCGTAGAGACACATGGTAAAGCAGAAAAGCTGACAATTTTTAAATACATCCGTCGTGAAGGCTACAAGAGGAAAATCGGCTATCGCCACAAATATACAAGAGTTCGTATTCAAAAGATCGTAAAGGAGTAATTTATGGCTCATAAAAAAGGTCAGGGAGCTGGCAAAAATGGCCGTGACAGCAATCCCCAATATAGGGGAATAAAAAGATATGGTGGTCAATATGTTATACCTGGCACAATCCTGGTAAGACAATGTGGAAGTAGTTTCAGATCAGGATTCAATGTAGGATGTGGAAAGGATTACACCCTCTATAGCCTTATTGAAGGTGTAGTAAAATTTGAATCACAACGCCGAGTCAGTGTATACCCTGTTCAAAAATAATCGCAGAAGAAAATACCTTCTTATCCAATGCCGTGGCCTTGTAGTCACGACATTGGCTGCTTTTGTAACCTGCCTTTTTCATGCAAATCTTTTTTTTTATAAACCCATTTGTTGAAAGGATATGTATGTCCGGACATTCTCACTGGGCAACCATTAAACATACTAAAGGTGCCGCGGATGCTAAAAGAGGCAAAATGTTTTCTAAGATGTCTAAAAATATTATTTTAGCCGTCCGCGATGGTGGTCCCGATCCAGCAACCAATTCCAAGCTTAGAGATGCAATCGATAAAGCAAGAGGTGTCGATATGCCCAAAGCCAATATTGAGAGAACGATCAAAAAAGCTTCGGGTGAAGAGGGTGCAGATAAACTTCTTGAGTTGACCTATGAAGGCTACGGCCCTGGCGGAACAGCAGTAATGGTAGATGTCGTGACTGACAACCGCAATCGTACTGCATCCGAGCTACGAAAGATTTTCGATAACTCTGGTGGAAAAATGGGAGAAGCTGGTTGTGTTGGATTTATGTTTGACAAGAAATCTTTCTTCACCGTCCCTGTAAGTGCTGTAGATGAAGAAAAACTGATGAATATTATTTTGGAAGCAGAAGCCGAGAATATGGAAAAGGTTGAAGAATTTTATGAAATTACAGGAAGCCCTATCAATTTCCATAAAATCAAATCTGCTTTAGAAGCCTCTGAACTCAAAGCAGAAGTAGCAGAAATCATCCAGATGCCTAAAAATACTGTAACTGTCACGGAAGAAAATGCTAAAAAAGTTTTGAATCTTATAGCAAAAATAGAAGATCACGATGATGTTCAAAATGTATTTACCAATAGTGATATCGCACCTGAAATTATGGCTAAATTTGCTGAAGAGTAAAAAGAGTATTTTAAAAATACATAAAGAGGCCTATAATGAAAGAAAACAAATACTCGGTTGAACTCAAAATTAATGGTGAAGATATTCGTCTAAAGTCTTTTGTTCAAAATTTTTATACTTCTACCATTTTGGGGTCTATCAGTGCGCTTAAAGACATACCTCCTGACATAGAGTCTTTAACCATCAAGATTATTAAAGCTTCTTAATCTTTTGGCCGGGAAATCTACCCGACCTGGGTAGATCCCTACGGCTTTTTTGCTGCACGAAAACATCATTTTTTTAATTTCAACCCATCTTATAAAAAAGCACTGCAAGCAGTATTGCCAATACACTCCATAAAAACAAATCGTATAAACCCCAATGGGAATGAAATGCTTCTGGTTCTTCCTCTGGCTGATGATTTTGTAATACACTAGGATCTATATCTAAAGCGACACTAGATGTACCATTTCCTGTACTTCTTTGTAATACTTTCGTAGGAAGGCTTGGCTTTAAATCTTCATAGGTAACTCTTTTCGCTTTAGCAACATGAACCTTGTGGGCATCCTCTTCTTCATCAGTGAAAGCTACTCTTCTACGCTGGTCGATTCGACCTGTTTCAGGGGCAATCTTTTGGGGCTGAGCAGGAAAAACGGGAGTGTCTTCTCCAAATGTAACCCTTCTTGACTCAAAAGAAGGATTGTTGTTTTGCAGAGGCTGGTCTATTTTGTCAACATTCACGGATTTCATGTTTCTGATGCCAGAGGAGCCAGAAGATACTACTTCTTCAAAATCTTCATCATATTCAGAAATGGCAGGCTGAATGTTTTTGGCTGTATTGAAATTAGAGCCAAATGCTTTTAGAAATTTTTCTAGTTCTTCCGCCATTTCCTTCGCAGAACGAAAACGGCTTTCTCTGTCTTTCGCTATGGCCTTCATGCATATTCTATTTAAGCTGGCAGGTATATTCACATAAAGATTGGGAGATTTAGGTGACTCTGACAGAATTTTATGCAAAAGACTTGTTGTATCCCTGTCCATGAAGGGCGTTCTGCCTGTAATAAGCTCATACAAAACAATGCCTAGAGAATATATATCTGTAGCGCACGTTAGTTTCATGCCCTGTATCTGCTCTGGAGACATATAAAGAGGGGTTCCAATAACTACATTTTCCTGGGTAATATTGCTACTTTGCATCAGCGGACGGGCAAGGCCAAAATCTGTAATTTTTACCTCGCCATTTTTGGAAATCATAATATTTTCTGGCTTTATATCCCTATGGATAATTTGGTTTTCATGGGCATGCTGCAAAGCTTCTGCAATCTGTATTACAATTTCTAGCTTCTTTTTTAAAGACATGCTATCTTTGGGAATATCTACCAAAGACTTACCGTCTACGTATTCCATAGCGATATAATATTGTCCATTTTGCTCTCCTGTGTCGTAAATTGCCACAATACCATGATGCCTTAAAACGGAGATGGCTTTTGCTTCCGACTGAAACCGTAAAAGTCCAATAGAATCCTGTTTTTCTTCTTTTAAAATTTTTACAGCAGCATAGCGATCCAATGTATTGTGCTTTGCTTTATATACAACGCCCATGCTACCACTGCCAATTTCTTCTATGATTTGATAATTTCCATATTTTTGGAGGATGGAACCAGGAAAAGAAGTAGAAATTGGCTCGGAGAAAAATATATAGGTTCTATCGCATTGTTTGCAGACATCCTGCCCCCCTTTTCGTTCATCGTAGATATTCAAGGCATCACAATAAGGGCAAATGCTACTGATTCTCATTAAATCGACAGCATTTTTTAATCCCGATGAATCTATCACATTGTTTTGCAACAAGCGGATAGACATTTCTTTTGTTGTCGTATTTTCCAACAGCATATTTTCTATTTGTTGTTTGGTTATGAGTTTCAAAGCCATGCATGATCTAAGAAGAAGCTGTTGGTCCTGGCTTAAATTTTGAAATCCCACCATAGTCTTTCACTCCGAAAAACAATTATCATATATTTAGGGGAAATCCCCTGAGTCAGTATAAAGAAGCACTAGAAGCAGATTCACTATTGTTTAAAAGAAATTTTTTCTAATTCGTTGAGAACATCTCTCACTAATTTTTGGGTGCCATGATTTTGGCGTATCTCATAGAGCTTGTCTCTCCAGGCGTTCAGCTCTATTACAAGGCGATTGTACTCTTGCTCTAGTTCATGATAGGCCATAGTCTGCGCAATATATTCTTCATGAAGAGTCTGGTATTCTTTCTGGAGCTTTTGAATTTCAATATTTTCTGAAATTTCTTTGTTTTCCCTTGGTTCTTTTTCTTCATAAGATATAAAAGATTCTTGTTTCTTTTGCTGTTCTTGTTTTTCCAGTAGAGCCTTATTTTTTTCATAGAGTTTTTGATATTCTTTTTGTAGCGTTTCGTATTCTTGAGATGCTTCTTTCTGATTTTGGATGCTATGCTCTAGCTCTTCCTGGCATTTTTGATACTCTAGCTCTAAAGATTGATTCCTGACCAAAATTTCTTCATATTTTTCCTTTAGGTGCTGGTATTCCTCCAGCATTTCTTGATTTTGCAATCGAAGTCTTTGCATTTCTAAATCTATAGCCGATACATTTTCTTCCCTATCTTCTGATAGCGGGAATTGCAAAGTCAGAGGTGTTCTCTCCATAATGGAAATAGAAGATTTTTTCTTTTCTTCCAGGGAGTCTAACTCTTCTACATTCTTTCCATATCTTTCTACGATTTGCCTGTAAATTTCTAAGACAGAGTGTATGTAGGGCGAATCGCTTTTCTCTGGCATTATTTTTTGGTTTTCTATGAGATCCCTTGGGAAAACCAGGCTTCCTTTGTCGTAGCTTTGGGCAACTTTGTTTTCATGGAAGATAAGCCATTGGTTACAAGATAGCTTTCTCTGAATCTCTTCCTGGTGGCGATTGAAAATCAATATTTGCTGTTGCCTTTCTATTTTGATGAACCTTTGCCAGTCTTTAAGAAGGCTTTTAAAAGAAATATCTTTTCTTGCTTTGATTTCCAGGCTTTCCAAAATTTTTATATTTTCCTGGATTATTTCTTTTTTTATCTTGTTTGCAAGATTTTCTGATATTCTATCGCTTTCACTGAAAAATATTAAAGAATTAGAGAAAGCCGCAGATCGAAAACTCAAAGTATTAAATCCTGGGGAACCATCAAAAATCACATATTCGTAGCCCATCTTATGGGCAACGAGCAAAAAATTTATGAGATTTATGCTTAAAGTGATCCCTGATGCTATATTCCCATCTTGCGAGGAATGGCATGGGATAAAAGAAAGATAGCCATAAGTTTCTTTATCCAAAAATTCATACTCACTAACCAAACGGGCTGCTGCTGCGATAATTGCTTCGAATTCATGTCCAAAAGGATTCCTTGCTGCAAGAAGAGGGAGAAAACACGATGCCATCTCCCAGTCGTGGCTTTTTTCTGGATGTTTTAGCGAAAAAAAATCGCTAAGCCCTGAGGAATCGCAATCCATATCCACTAAAAGTACATGAGATTTGCATTTAGCCATAAGGCAGGCCAGATGAAGAGCAAAAAAACTTTTCCCTGCCCCCGCTTTACCACTTACAAGGCATATTGGGTTTAAATGAGACATGCTTATTCTTTGCCTTAATCAAAAATATCATTTCCTTTTTATCTATAAGGCGTTTATATATGGGTGAGATGCTGCAAAATTTTTCATAAAAGAAGGCATTTTATTCCTGGAAAGTTTTTCTTGAAATTGATCTAGTATTTCTTGCAGAAGAAGGAACATAGATATTGTCCATTGCCTGGAAGAAGGAGAGAAATCATGTTCCTGGCTAAAAGTATCCCAGAAAAATTTTTTTTTGTGGGAATTTCTTCTGGCCTCAAAACAAAAAAAATCTTGAGAAAAAGAAACCAGACCTTTCCCTTTTTTATCCAATACCATATTTTCACAAAAGAGTACTTTTTTTTCTTCTGCAAGGTACTCCATGTATTCTGTTAGATTGGAGCTAAAATAAGGATATGGATAAGAAACCAAAATAACGCTATCAGTGCCTTTTAGTATTGGAAAGGAATTTTTATTTTGAAGGGCAATGGTATCCACTATGATAAAATCCCACGAATCTCTATAAAAAGAAAAAAAATGCATTAGCCCTGGCCAAAAGGAAAAATCCGACCCTTGCATCCAGAAAGATTGGGGTTCTCTATAATAAGAAGGGATGATACAAAGGCAGCCTTTGCCTCGGTCCATATTCTCTGCACATTGGCACCATAAAGGCAAAGGCAATTGCTCAAAAGGAAATATATCAGGTAAGCAATCTACTGACAGGATATTGTTTAGTGTAGGATAAAAAATTTCATTGCATTCTATATTTTTCAGAAACGCATTGTTTCCCAATAGCCTTTTGGTCAATTCATGATGGATACAATCCATATCTATGAGCAATACCTTGTATTCACAAAGAGCAAGCAGATATGCTATATGGGAGGCAAGACTTGTTTTTCCTACTCCATCTTTTAATCCTGCAAACGCAATGATATGCCCCATGCATTTTATTCCCTGTCAGAAGATTTTTTATTGTTGTTTTCCGTATTAAGCCATTCTAATAGCTTATCCATCAATTGCTCTTTGCCTTTTTCGTTAAAGACTTCATGGTAGGCATCTCTGACTACATAAAGTTCTTTCTGGTTTGTCCCAAGGCTATAAAAAAAACGCTTGCTTGCTTCAAGATCATTAAAGCTATCTTTATCTCCATGGAAGATAACACAAGGTACCTTGACATAAGGAGACAAAACTTGTATCCTTTTCATTGCTTTCAGGATATTGAGAAAGCATTTTGCATTGATTTTGTTTTCAACCAGCGGGTCTGTTATATAATCTTCCACAATTTCCATATCATGGCTAAGAGCATTAGGATCTATATTTCCTGGTAAGGAAAAAGCAGGATAAACCATAGAAATACACTTTGCCATGAGCAGTTGCATTAAAGAAGCATTCTTTTTCATCCCGAAAAGGGGACTGCTTAGAACTAAACCTTTTACATCGAATTTTCCCCAGGTACTAAATACAGTAGCGAGCAGAGCTCCAAGGCTATGACCAAACAAAAAAGGCGTTTCCATGTTTCTATGCACTTTTAAAAAAGCATAAAAATTAGCAATATCAATCAGATAGTCTTCAAAGCTATTGATATATGTTCTGATTTTGCCTTGCGAACGTCCATGCCCTGTGAGGTCCAGGATATAAAAATTATAGCCCTTTTTAGCAAGACTGGTTCCTAGCTCTTCATATCTACCGCCATGTTCTAGTATTCCATGTATGCCTAACAGATCGCCCTTTTTTTTATTTTTTGTGCAAAAACGCCGATAAAAGAGCCATCTTTTTTCAGAAGGAAAAAAACCTTCTGCCTGAATGATTGTGCCTTTGTTTTCCATAATTCCATTTCTGTAAAAAGATAACCCAGGGTAACCCTGAGCTGGGATGTACAGCACTTTCAGCTGGAAGTTTAGCCCATTATTTTTGTTATAACATAGCAAGCAAACATTGTCAAAAAAATTTTATAAAAACTTCTTTAGGAACCCGATTCCTTATTTTTTACAGACTACAACCTTTGCCATTCGTATTACCTCTCCTTCATAGAGGAAGCCTTCTTCTTGTACGTCTATGATTTGTCCGTCGGGGATTTCCTCTTTATATACTTCCTGGATGATTTCATGGTATTCCAGGTTTGCCATTTGACCTAAGGAATTGATTTGTCTTGCTCCACAACGCTGCAAGGTTTGCAGAATCTTTTTCAAGACAAGAGAAAAACGTTCCTGAACAAAAATTGTTGCTTCTTCCTGCCAGGATTGCTTTTGAGCAATGTCTATCATCTTTTTTAAAGCATCATGGATTTCCAAGATTTGATACAGGATTTCTTTGATGCGCGTTTTATTCTCTATTTTTTCTCGGCGTAAAAGAAATTCTAAATCTTTGATTTTTTGTTGTAATGGATCCATAGGCTATTTTTTATAGAAGGCAAGTGCTATAAAGACAATACAAAATTTTCTTCATGATTCTTCTCCTGGGATCGAAATTTTTCTGTTTTCACGAATTTTTCTGAAAACTTTTCCGCCCATCTTCAATATTTTTCATCTTTCCAAAGTTTAGCAAAATACAATCTATAGTTCAATTTAAAAAAAATTTATTTTTGACACAAGCATCAACATTGTTATTCTGCGAGCGGGCATAATTTCAAATTTTACCACAGAGGCACAGAGAACACAGAGAAAAATGAGAAGAGAACCACAGATGAACACAAATAAACACAGATTAGATAATCTTCTTTGCTGCAATCTATTGCTAGCTCGACAGCGATATATTGCTATTTCCTATAACTTGAAATTTTGCCATCCATATCTGCAATATAAAGAAAATTTTCCTCTATAGCAATTTCTCCGTATACTCTGATGCCATTGCTTACCTGGTATTGGGATACAATTTTTCCTGTTGATTTATCTAATATGCTGAGTTTTCCTGATCCTGAGCAGATATAGACTTTGTCCTGAAATTCGGTGGCAGGAGTGGGGATGGAATCACAGACATTGGGTGCAATCCATTCGTTTTCTCCTGAAAGGGACATTTTCGTCAATTCTCCTGTGGTCTGTCTGAGATAGAGGGATTTTTTGTCTTGGGAAAAAGATATGGCTGATATTTTAGGCCACTGGCGTAGAAGTTTTCCTGTTTCTATATCCCATTCTCCTAGAATGTAGCCTCTGTCGGTTGCGAATAGCCTGTTCCCTTCTACCAATGGGGAGCAGTCGGCGGGGCTATAGTATCGGCTTGCGGATTGTGTTGCGCTGGAAACTCCTCGGATTTTTCCTTGCAGAGAACCATCGGATATGCAATACCGATATAGATAGCCATCCCATGATCCTAAGTATAGCTCTGTGTTGGTAACATAAGGCATGGATTCGATTGTGTACTCAGCGTGTTTTTGTTGCCACTGGATTTCTCCCTGGTTGGTCAGGCAGAGGATTCCGCCTTCTCTGTTGGCTACAAAAAGATTATTTCCCTGTGCGACAGCAGGGGCGTATAGGGGAACTCCTGTGTCTTTACTCCAGCAAAGAATCCCCTGATGATCCAGAGCATAGACTTTGCCATCGGAAGAAGTGGCAAACACGTTAGACGCTGTAACCAAAATGCGCCCCAGGATTTCTCCTCCTGTGCTAAAAGCCCATTCCATCTGTCCATTGTCTTTTCGGAAAGCATAAATCTTTCCATCCAATGCCCCAGCGTAAAGGTGATTTCCATACAAGGTCGGGCCAGCCTTGAAGGCACCATCTGCCTGGACTGACCATGCTCTGGATGTTATCTTTGTTTCTGGCTGTAATGTCAGGGGAATATAAGGGATAAGGCTCTGTTGGGTGATCTTTTTTTCGAACAAAGCTATAGTGGCTTCAGGATCTTTGCCCTTACGGTAAGCAACCCTGAGATAGCCATCTTTTACATCAAATACATTATAGCCTGCCATCTCCCCATATCCCTGCCCGCCCATGATAATAGGAAATCCATTATACTGGCTCAAGGAAGGTTTATGACCATGCCCTACGATAAAGGCAACTACATTATACGGACGCAAAAGATCCAGCAATCGATTGCCATCGGAAGGGCTGGAAAATTCGCTTGTTCCAGGGGGATGATGGCAAAAGACAAAAATAGGGGTGAATCGGGAAAGAGGGGCAAGCTCTTTTTGCAGCCAGACGATTTGTTCTCTGCCAAAGGATGGCCTTGGATCCTGTGGTGTAGAAGAATCCAGCATAATAAAATGGCATCCCTGAAAGCTGAAAGCATAAAAAGGAGAGCTATGCAGCTTGCGCAAATCAGGTCGTATAGAATACCATGTGTTATCATGGTTTCCTGCAATATGGTACCATGGCAGGGGAGTTTCCTTACAGGCTTGTAAATAATCTGGTAGTGCCCCTCCGCCAAATTCGGTAAGATCTCCAGTACAAACGATAAATTCTGGCATCCCAGAAGTAACCTTGTAGGGTGCAAGATATACGCTGCCAACGCTTTTTAAAGATCGAAGGAAGGCCAGGCTATCGCTATGCGGAACATGACAATCCGTCACCTGAAGGAAAGTGAATGTCTGCGATGCTATGCAATAAGGAAAAAACAGTATCAAAATAATAAAAAAATTAAAATATTTTATTCTGGTCAAACCGCATAATGGAGCAGATGCTATTTTATAGCACTGCTCATTTTGCACAGGATCACTTTGACTATTATAAAAATGAAAATATTTTTTTGACATAATCATTTGCCTTTCATGGTTCATTTGTATGCAATTCAACGAAGAAATTCCAACAAATTTTCAGGGCTAAGAGCGAGTTTACAATAGGGGATTTCCTGTGTCCAGGAATCATAGCAACTTTGGATTTTATCATAGGGGCTAGGCAGAGCGATATTGGGAATACCTAAAAGAGTACTGAAAATATGCCCATGCAAACGATTGGTCAGAATAAGAGAATACTGGAGCGTTTGATGTATTCCATGATTTATTCTCTGCAAAGCAAGACGATTGATATAAAATTTGGACATATTGTACCTGAAAATTTGTTTTTCTTGTAAAGAATCCAGGCACAAATAGCTTTTATTTTTGGGCAAGAAGCTTTCTACTATTTTGGTTATGGCATACTCCAATTTCAAGCTATCGAAAGAAAGCCTTTGTATGTAGCGATTTTTTATCCAATCAGAAGTTGTTACAGAAAGTTTTTGCATCATATCCTTCCACGGGTTTTCCCAATCCTGTCTTTTTAGATAAAGAATTTTTTGATGGCTTATTCTTTTGTCTGGAATCTGTATCAAAGAATGCAAAAGAAAAACAATATCAGGAGACAGGATAATCTTACAATTCGGGAACAAACGCGTTGCTGTGGATAAGCTTTCCTTTTCTCTCACCATGAGGTTTATCTCAGGATGAGCATGAATAGCTCTGGCCAGGTTTTCTGAATCTTTTTCGTTATCGAAATACACTGTTTGAGGTATCAGAATAATCCTTCTTTCCTGGCATCTCTGGATTATATTAGCAATAAATTGGCATTGTTTCCTGCTCCCCGCTCCAGAAGGTAGTTTCCAAAAAAAATTTCCCAGATTTCCTCCACGAATGATGACAGGTGTCGTCTTGGGAAAGGAGTGTATTTTTTCCCAAAAACAATTGCTTTTGCTTGCACTATAAAGTATTCTAGCTTTTTTGATTTCGGAAACAGCATAGACCGTAGCGAACAATAAAGCCATAGACCCAATATTGTCTGTATGTTCTGGTGTGTCCAGGAGAATGCACTCCTCAAAATCAGGAATGCTTTGCCATGCTATTTTCACTTTGTTTTGTAGATCTTCTAAAATACAATTTTTCATCATGATAGCAGCCCTTTACTCTATTTGCCAGAAGGATATTTCTGCACCTGAAAGTACGATATTTTGTTTGCCTTGCTGCTCCCATGTAATTATAGAAACGCAGTCCGTTGGAAGAGATTTTGAAATAGGGGAGTTTGATATGCGATAAAAGCTTCCTGTTTTTGTGCTTATCTGATAAAGATATTCATCTTTTGTAAAGATGTATATCCAATGGGAAGTTAAAACGCCTGTGCCTTCTATAAGATCAGGCAAGGTAACGCTCCAGAGAACTTCCTGTTGTCCCTGATTTGCCAGGCAAAATATCTCTCTGTCTGTATTTAGAAAAACCTGATCTTGGGAATTAACCCCAATCATATTTTTCAGGCTAGATTCAGAAATACTGTCTGGGAAACTCTTTACCAGACTACCAGAAAAAGCATCATATACTAACAAATGGCCTATGTCCAAAGGAATTGCATAAACCTTGCCATTTCGGATAACAGGCGGCGTTCCTACAATAGCATTTTTTCTTTCCTCACCTTTCAAGCGATATTCTTTAGGCAGATGCTCATGGTATTTTGTAATCCATCGTATTTCTCCATTATGGCTATCCACTGCTGCCATGACTCCTAAATTGGTACAACAATATACCAGGCCATAGCAAAGACTGATTCCCGAAGGCTCGGCTTCTTTCCCTTTCTTGAGTATATCGCTGGAAAGTATGGATCCTAAGAACCGTTGCCATCGCAAAACAGGAGAAGACGAAATATCCAGACAAAAAAGCTCCACATTGGTCTGGCCAGTCAGTATTTTAGCACTGATAAAAAGGTTATTGTCTTGGATAACAGGAGCATACAGGAATGAGGTATTTGGCTTCGTTTCCTTAGGCCATTGCCATAAGCGGGCCCCTGTGTTGGCATCAAAGCAGTAGATACGGTTGCCTTGTGTCGCATCCCATGGATAAACGATATACAATCGTCCGTTGTGTATTGTGCCAGTATGAACTAACGGAGGCTCTGATTTAGGGGCGGGGACGAAATCGGCAAATTCATAACGCCACAATAGTCTTTTTCTGGCAAGAGAAAGGCAATAGCCTCCTGCTGGAGTGCAATAGAATAGCTTATTGTTCCAGACCAGGGGTTCTGGAAAGAATTTTGCACTGTCTTTGGGAAGAGAAACAGGCAAAGGAATATTCTGCACTTTTCTTTTCCCTTTTCTCATGTCTTTTCCTTGCATAAGCAGATTTCGAGCATCATTTCCTCGATAGGAAAGCCATTGAAAAGGCATTTCATAAGATTTTTTTTCTGGGGAGGATGAAGCCTTTTCCATTTGATGAAAACGAAAATCGTCTAAAACATAAGCGTGAAGGCGGGAATAGCTTTCTAGATCTTTATATAAAAAGCTTGCAAGGGCGATGCGTTTATTCAGAAATTGTCTTGTTTTGGATTTGTCTAAATATTGCAGCCTTTTCCAAACGCCTAAAGCCTCCTCCATTTTGCCTTGAGAAAAATAAATGTCTCCCAAAGCAAGAAAAGCATCTTCTTTGAAACTGCCTAAAGGGAAATTTTCTATGAGGTGGAAAAGTAAATGAATATCGCTTTTCTGAACAGCCTCCTGATAGATTTTATTGGCTTGTGCAATCAGTAAAGCATGCTGAGGCTCTGTATGATTGAGGGAGATTCTTGCCATACGAGAACGAATATATTCGCCTATGCCAGTATAAGTACCTGTGAATCCCTTTGCATTAAGGGCATGATATAGACCAGAGATCCCATCTTTCTGATAAATCCTGCTATATTGCCCCAATTCAGCAGGGCTGATGATAAGAGGTGGGTATTTCTGGTATATTTCTGGAATATATTGATCTTCTTTGGAAGCGAAGCTTTTTTCCGATTTTAGATAGTATTGTATGGCTCTTTCCAGGTTGAAAATATATTCTGTTTCGACAAAAGAAAAAGGTGTGGAGAAAGCATGAGATCTTTCTAAAGCCTTTTGGTAAAGAAAAATTGCTTTCTCCCCTGTGTTTTCCTGAAGTAAAGCCTGGTCTAATTTTTCTTTTATATCAGAATCTTGCTCAATGTAGATATGTTGCTTTTCCTGAGTTATCTGACAATCTACACAGCAGAGAAATCCTGTAACAAGAACAAAAAAAAAATATTCTATTTTTTATTTGTTGAAGAATCATTGACAAGTTGTCCTTTGATAGCAATTTCCTTAGGATAAACAAGCTGCAAGAGTAAACGGTTTAGATATACTGTATCTCGTTTGGAAAGATTTTTATCGATAAGCTTTTTGCACTCTGGTGTCAAAACAATCTTCTCGAATAAAGCTTCCTGGTAAAGAGAGGATTTGCACATAAGCTGGTTTATCTCTTGTAAAAAGGCATTCTGTGCGTCAGAGAAAAGTTCCTCTTTTTCCATAGCATCCAAAAGCAATTTTTGTGTTTCACGACTAAGTTGATACCAGATGTTTCGGGAAATAGGATCTCTTTTATCAGAAGGATCTACTTCATCTTCTCTATATGGCTTAGCAGGTACATTATCCTGTTTTTTTCTTTCAGGGACGAATTGTTTTATAAAATTTTTAGAATTTTTTAGATCAGGATAGCTAATAATATAAACAGGCGTAAGCTCTTGATGATATGCTCGCTCCAAAAGATAACGATGGAAATGAATTTCTTTGCCTTGAGGCCAGGGTTTTTCCTCTGGAAATCGTTCTTGGGAATAGAAGCCAGAATCACAGAGAACACGGTTGATTTCTTCCAGGAGCATTTGCTTCATATCTTCTGAAGGCTCTTTTCCTGTATCATAGAGAGCAAGCTGCTCTTGCATTTTGGGGGAAAAATTCTTGTTTAGATAAGAAGATGTCCTGTCTTCTCCCTTCTTGATTTTGGACAGCAAGGCTACAAAATTTTTAACGTCCAGATTTGTGACAATCAGCAAATCGACAGGCTGCAATGTATAAAGAGCCAATGCTGCTGCGATGTTTTCCTGCGCAGAGAAATAGGAAACTCTCATCATATCCATTAAAAAAGCAATTGCTTTGTCTTTCAAAGAAAGACGAATTGTATAAATAGAATAATCCTGCAAAATTTTTGCCAGTGTTTTTTGGACATGAGCAGATCTCTTCCATTTTCTGGATAGTATTTCCCCAGGAACACTCTGGCTGCCAAGAGATGCCAGAGATAGTGCTATATTCTCTGAAAGCTCTGGTGTGTCGCTCTCTATATGGGAGATCAATTCCGAGAGCATCTCTTCATCCTGAAATCTACCTAAAACATAGGCTGCTGCAATCTTTTCTGGTAAAGAATCTTCGAGGAAAGCCTTTCTTACATCATCCCTGAACAAGGAAATATAGTTGTCCCCATCTTTTTTCAGGCATAAACCTAAAATTCCCATAAACCGTATAAGCCTGCTACGAATCTCTGGGGATTTGCTGGAAAGAAATAGATTTTTAGTCTTGCTGCTCAAGCTTTCGGCATAGTTCGACAGAATCTGGTCTCTATGGAGTATATCCCAGGTTTCTAATGCCTTTGTTGCCACGGTATTTTCTTTATCAGAAAGAGCGGAATACAATGGTTCTATGATTTCCTTCCTATTTTTGAAATATTTCAAATAAGCCGCAGCGGTTTCTCTTGTTTTTATATCTTCTTTTTGTATGCTTTCCAAAAGGACAGGAAGAACTTCAGATTGTTCTGTAAGAGCCATAGCTTCTATAAAGTACGGCTTATTAGAAGATACTGCCGTTTTCCATTTTTCCATTAAGATACCCACTGCTTTTTCTTTGAACCTGGCTATAGAGCGAGCTGCAAAGGAAGCAAGCAAGGGAACATTGCCTTGCAGGGCATCTACGCATAGCGAGAGTCCTTGAGGATTTTTTAGCTCCCCCAGAACAAGCAAAGCTCCTACCTTCTGGGCGACGGTCATAGAGGAGTACATTTTTTGGAATAAAGCAATGGAAGCATCCCCTCTATTGATGAATTCTATAAGAACAGGATGTGCCTTAGGAACAAAATCCTCTGGATTTTCTGGAATACTAAAAAAACGAAGTGCCTCTACCAGCCTGGTCTGGCTTTGGTTTTGGTAAAGGAAGTAAAGCCCTATTACTCCTGCAATCAAAACGATTACGCTTCCCAGAACAACCAGGGAAAAGGCTTTTCTGTCTTGCAGACTACGATATATTCTGCCTTTTGTTTTATCTTTTTCTTTTGCTACATCTTTTTTAGATACAAAATGCTGTTTAAATTTTTGCAAAGACTGTATAGCTCTGTCTTTTTTGGTAATTTTAGGAGAAGTTTTTTCTGGTATTTCTTCAGGAATTACAGGCTTGCTCTTGGTTTCAGCAAAATTTGTACTTTTGTCAGAAATTTTTTTCTTTTGCTCCCCTGCTTTAATTTTAGTCTGAGAGAAAGCCAAAGACGATGATGCAGGAGAATGATTTTGTCTTGTCGGCACTTCCTGAGAAGGTCTTTGTAGGACTTTTTTTTCTGGCAGTTCTGCTTTATCTTTTATTACTTCCGCTTTGTCTTTTGTTTTTCTCAAAGAGGGAGGCAAGGATTTTTTAAGACTTTTTTTCTCCAGAACAGGGGAAGGTTCTTTCTTATCTTTTTGGAATCGTTTATGTGCTTCAGACACGATTTTTCCCTCTCCATAAAAAAAAGAAGAATCTCATGCATAAGTTTTTTCATAGCCGTTCGCACTATAAAACCATCTGCATGAGATTTCTACTGTTTTTTGTTTCATCGAGCTAGAAACCCTTCTGCTTCTCTGCTCGTATTTATATCTCCTGACAATATTGCCTGGAAAAGTCTTTGACCATTAGCAGGAGATGTCTGAAATGCCTTACCAAGAATTTTCAATATTTCGAGGGTGAATTGATGAGCATGCTCTATAACGCCATTACGAACGGCTTCAGGCAAGTCCAACAAATTTGTCAAATCTTTAATCATATCTATGGGAATACATAAAATTTCTGAGAGATCTTTTAATGTTATTCCCTGTTTTTTCTGCATATGCTTAAAAGTATTTGCCTTTTCTAGTGGATTTAATTCACTACGATGCAGATTTTCTACTAAAGATAGCATTTGCAAACGATCTTCTTTTGTAACTAGCTCTACAATACATGGCACAGCATCAAACCCTGCCATCTGAGAGGCTTTTAACCTTCTTCTTCCAAATACCAATCGGAATTTTTTACTGCCTCTTATTTTGACAACCTTGATAGGTTGCTGTACTCCGTAGTTTTTGATACTGGCTACTAAAGGTGCCAAATCGCCCACATTTTCTCTGCTATAGTTTGCAGGGACTTCAATATCGCTAATGTTGATGCTGACTACTTCCAGAGTTACTTCTGGTTCTATAGAAGTAGCCATAGGGCCTTCACCATGCAGTTTTGCAACACGTGAAGAGAATTTACTCATAGAGTCTCTATCTTGGGCACTGGCAACACTATTCTCTGAGCGTTTTTTTACTACAATCCGCAAAAGATCCACTTATGATATCCTCCCCATTACTTCTAATGCTAATGATTTGTAGTCCAATGCCCCGTAGCTATCCGGGCTATAATCGAATATAGGTTCACCAAGCCCTAAGGATTCCGCTAATTTAATATTTTGGCGGATTTTTGTCTGGAATAAAAGATCTGAGTACTCTTCTTCCATCCATGTTAATACTTCTGTGCATATTCTGGTATTGTTGACCATACATGCCAGGACACCTAAGACACTAAGCTTTGGGTTGATTTTTTCTTCTACAATTGTCTTGATAGTACGAAGCTGGCTTAACAACGCGACAATACAAACAGAAGAAGATGCATTGACTGGTATTAAAGCAGCATCGGAAAGGGAAAGAGCAGTTGTAGTAAAGTTTCCTAATGTCGGAGGCAAATCAATTAAAATAAAATCAAACACCTTGGACATCGGTCGTAAAATATTGTTCAACTCTGTAGTGAACTCTTGTGATCCATATAGAGCCAGTTCATGGCGAGCGGGCATAATGCACAAATCTGTTTCATTATAAGCATATACCGCATCCTGGGCAGGAATTTCTCCTGCTAGAACTTCATGAATGGCATGAGTATTGGTGGAGAGAGGGGATATTCCAAAGCCTAAGGATGCTGTCCCTTGTGGGTCAAGATCTACGACCAAAACTTTCACCTTGCAAAATTTTACCAGAGCAGCCGATAGATTGACAGCAGTTTGACTTTTTCCTGTCCCTCCCTTTTCGATACACACACTCACTATCAAAGGACATCTCCTTTCCCTGCATAGAGTTTAAAATAGATAGCAACCCCCATCTGAGTATTTCAATAAAGCATTGATACCATGCTTGACTATTTTTTTATTTTCGATATGATTTCTTTAGGAGCTGCGTTGTTTAAAAACGTATTTCATAAGGCTTTTCCCCAATAGTATAAGGAATCGCTTTACAAAATTGAAACACGTGTTTTTGGCTGACATAGCCACTATAGCATAGCATTTTCTGTGTGTCAAGCGTAAAATAAACCGATTCAAAGAGGAAAGTAAAATGTTTTTTATACCAGAAAGTACAACGGTCTGTTATAGCGACCATGATTTCTTTGTACAAAGATTTGTTGGAAGTACTCAAAATGCAGGAGTTTGGGAGGTCGAAGACAGCGATAAACAAAAATATGCTTTGAAAATTTTTTTATCTTGCTGCCCTTTTTCAGAAAGAAAAAAAATTCTGGAAAGATTCACTTTTTTACAAAATTTCCAAAATTTACACCTGGTACCGATCCAACATTTTGGTTTTTTACCCGTGCATAAGGAACAGCCTGTTATTATAAACCAAAAATGGGTTTCCACCAAAGCGGAAATACAAGAAGATGCTGTTTTTTTTATTCTTTCCCCCTATGCCAAAGAAAATCTTACAACATTTCTCCAGGAAAAGCAAGATATGCTTGATCTCCTAGATTATGCTCTTCAATTGTGCCTCGGAGTAAGACAATTGCAAAGATGCTATACCAAATCTCCGCTAGGCGATTTAAAGCCTTTTTTTCATGGCAATCTTAAACCTAGCAATATTCTTTTTTTCAGCAAAGGGAAAAAAAAGGTAGCTAAAATTGCTGATTTAGGTGTCGAGCCATCATATCAAAAAGATTCTCCTTATCTGTCTCCTGCGCAGAAGGATGGAAAAGAGGAAGATTTTCATTGTGATGTTTTTGCCCTTTCTCGAATTCTTCAAGATATGCTGCCAGAAGCATCCACTGCTATTCTGAACATTCTGGAATCTATGCAAAATCAAGAAAGAAGCAAAAAAGAAAATCTCTTAGGAAAATTGATAGAAACTATCTGGAATGAACGAAAATCTCTCGAAAAAAAAAGACGTGCTCATTCTTACTTTCTTTTGGGATACAACCTCTGGCAACAAGGTCATAACAAATATGCCTTAGAAGATTTCACATTTGCCATTTCCCTAGATCCATCTCTTGTCGAAGCGTTCATTTATCAGGGAGAAGCATGGAAAGGCCTCAACAACTTTGAAGAAGCACTGAAAAGTTACAACCAGGCCATCGCTCTTGATGGAAATAACGCTTTGGCTTATGAAAACAGGGCGGAATTGTATGCGGAAAAAGAACTTTATGATGAAGCGATTTCTGACCTCAAAAAAGCCATTGATCTAAACCCTGAAGCAGCATCTGCTTATGGTCTATTAGGAATGGTCTATTCTATAACAGGAAATCCAGAAAAAGCACTGGAAGAATTCCACCGTGTGATTTCTTTATTCCCAGATTGTACCAATGCCTATATCGATAGGGCTGAAACTTTCATCAAAACGAAACAATATGATAAAGCCATTATGGATTACGAAAAGGCATTATCTTTAGATCCAGAGAATCCCGAGGAAATTCGCAATAAAATTGCATCTTTAAAAACTCAAAAGGAAGTCATTTAGAAAATAGTATTTTTAAGATTCTCGTTTTTTTATGAAAAAAACCTGTTGAAAAATAGATTAAGTTTGTTTTAATAGAATTGTAAAGGATGTTGGAGGTTCAAAAAAGTATCATTTTGTGTTACATTTTGGAGATCAGAAAACATGTATGAAAAAAAATGTATTTTATGGACTACCATAGGAAGAAAGATCTTGCTGGCTTTGTCGGGTCTGGCACTTTTCTTTTTTCTTATTTTCCATCTTTTGGGAAACCTGACATTGTTCATGAAAAATCCTGATATTTTCAACCAATATGCAAGAACATTGGAAAATATGGGGATTCTGCTTTATATTGCAGAAGGTATTCTGATTCTTACCTTCCTGGTTCATATTGTGGATGCTATCCTGGTGACTTTAGAAAATCGTAAAGCACGCTCTATGCCATACTATAAAGAGGCCGATGCTGGGAAGCCAAGCCATAAAAGCCTTGCTTCTAAAACTATGATATACACAGGTATTCTAGTTTTAATATTCATGATCTTGCACATTAAAATGTTCAAATTCGCTTCTTCTCCTGCATGTTGTGGAAGTAAGGAAAGAAATCTCTATCTTATTGTTTCGCAAGCATTCACTGATCCGACGATTGTTGCTGGCTATTGCCTTGCGTTGATTGTTCTAGGCTTTCACCTTCGCCATGCCTTTTTTAGTGCCTTTCAATCTTTAGGAATCTCCCATCCTCGTTATACTCCTTATCTGGATAAATTGGGGATTTTTCTTGCTGTTCTTATTGCTGGTGGTTTTCTGTCAATACCCATCTGGTTTTTTATTCGATAAAATTACTTTTTTCTAGGGGTTTGTAAATGATTTACGATACTATTCCAGAAGGTACTCCTTTAAATGGTAAGGTGCCAGGAGGACCAATAGAAAAAAAATGGCAAAACCATAAAGCTTCTATCAAACTTGTCAGCCCTGCCAATAAAAAGAAATATACAGTCCTTGTGGTGGGAAGCGGTCTTGCAGGTGCTTCTGCGGCTGCATCTCTGGGCGAAATGGGCTACAATGTAAAGGTATTCTGCATACACGATTCTCCAAGAAGAGCGCATAGCATCGCTGCTCAAGGTGGTATCAACGCTGCCAAAAACTATCAAAATGATAACGACAGCGTATGGAGACTTTTCAGCGATACAGTCAAAGGCGGTGATTTCCGTGCGAGAGAAGGCAATGTCTATCGTCTTGCTGAGCTAAGCATGGCGATTATTGACCAATGTGTTGCCCAGGGTGTTCCTTTTGCACGTGAATATGGTGGTTTTCTCGCTAACCGTTCTTTTGGCGGGGCTTTGGTTTCTCGTACTTTCTATGCAAGAGGCCAGACAGGACAACAGCTTTTGCTGGGTGCATACGGCTCGATGATGCGCCAGGTCAATACAGGGAAAGTGCAAATTCTCCCCAAAAGAGAGATGCTGGATCTTGTTGTCAGCGAGGGAAAAGCCAAAGGAATCGTTGTTCGCAATTTGGAAACAGGGCAGATCGAATCCCATAGTGGTCATGCCGTGATTGTTGCCACAGGGGGATACAGTAACCTCTATTTCCTTTCTACCAATGCGAAAAACAGCAATGCTTCGGCTATATGGCGATGCCACAGAAGGGGTGCATACTTTGCTAACCCATGCTTTGCGCAGATTCATCCTACCTGCATTCCTGTGCATGGCGATTACCAGTCGAAACTAACGCTCATGAGCGAAAGTTTACGAAATGATGGTAGAGTATGGGTACCTAAGGCGAAAGACGATAAAAGAGCACCAAACGAGATTCCAGAGGAAGAAAGAGACTATTTCCTGGAAAGAAGGTATCCTACTTATGGTAATCTGGTACCCAGAGACGTGGCATCTCGCAACGCCAAGATGGTTTGCGATGAAGGACGAGGAGTAGGGGATACCAAGAGGGCCGTCTATCTTGATCTATCCGATTCTATGAAAAAATTCGGTTTAAAATATATAGAAGAACAGTATGGAAATCTTTTTGAAATGTACCAGAGAATCACAGGCGAAGATCCTTACAGCGTGCCTGTGATGAAAATCTATCCAGCCCTCCATTATACAATGGGCGGTTTATGGGTGGATTACAATCTGATGAGCAACATTCCTGGTCTTTTTGTTTTAGGCGAAGCCAATTTTTCTGACCATGGTGCGAATCGTCTTGGAGCAAGTGCCTTGATGCAAGGCCTTTGTGATGGCTATTTCGTAATTCCTTACACAATAGGAGACTATCTCGCCCAGACAGGCGCAGGAAAGCTTAGCGTAGAAGGCACGGAATTCAAACAGGCAGAGCAAGAAATTCAGGAATCCATCCAGAAGCTAGTAGGCAAAAAAGGCAAAAAAACAGTACTCGAACTCCACAGAGAACTAGGACTCCTGATGTGGAATCAAGTTGGCATGGGGCGCAATCAGAATTCCTTGCGTACAGCCCTGGACACCATCCCTCAATTGCAGAAGGAATATCAGGAAAACCTGATTGTCTCTGGCGATGCCAACCACTGGAACAAAGATCTGGAATGCGCTCTTAGGCTTTGGGATTATATGGAACTGGCAGAGCTACTTTCCTTAGATGCTTTGCATCGTGCAGAATCTTGTGGTGGCCATTTCCGTGAAGAATCGCAAACAGAAGAAGGTGAAGCACTCAGACAAGATGAAAAATTCCAATACGTTGCAGCCTGGGAATATCAGGGACAGGGAAAAACACCTGTTTTGCACAAAGAGCCACTTGAATTCGAATACATCAAACCCATCAAGAGAAGCTATAAGTAAGGAGAGCGAAAATGAAAAATTGCAATTTTAAAATTCTTGTATGGAGACAAAAAGGCCCTCAGGAAGCAGGTAAAATGGTTCCTTATACAGTCCATGATATATCCCCTGACATGTCTTTTTTGGAAATGATGGATATTCTAAACGAGGATATCATCAAAAAAGGCGAAGATCCTATCGCGATTGACAGCGATTGTAGGGAAGGAATCTGCGGAACTTGCGGACTGATAATCCAGGGTATTGCTCATGGTACAAGGCAAAAGACATGCACATGCCAGATATACATGAGAGACTTTAAAGATGGAGAAACGATCACTGTCGAGCCTTTCCGTTCCAGTGCCTTTCCTATCATCAAAGATCTTGTAGTCAATCGTAGTTCCATGGATCGTATCATTGCCAAGGGTGGCTATGTCTCCAACAATATCGGAGGTGCTCCTGATGCCAATGCTATGCCTGTTTCCAAAGAAATCGCAGAACTATCATTAGATGCTTCCAGTTGTATTGGCTGTGGAGCATGCGTTGCATCATGTCCGAATTCCTCTGCCGCTCTTTTTACAGGTGCTAAAATTTCGCAGTATGCTTATCTTCCTCAAGGCGCGCCAGATCGGAAAAAACGTGTTTTGGAAATGGTAGAGCAAATGGACAAAGAAGGCTTCGGAAATTGCTCCAACCACGGAGAATGCGAAGCTGTCTGTCCACAAGGCATCAAGATTTTGCATATAGCTAAAATGCGTCGCGAATTTGTGAAGGCTGCTCTTTTATAGAAACAATCTTCAAGGAAAATTTGTATGAAAAAATGTTTTATCTTCAGCTTTTTGTTTGTTTTTGCAGCATTTTGTTTTTCTCAGCAAATCGCTGTTATTGAAGGAAATGGCAGAAAGGTCATTTTGTCTGATGATGGCACATGGAAATACTATGAAGATGCTTCGGAAGAAAGCTTAGAAAATGTTTTCCAACGTATGCTGAAAGCCCTTCAGGCACAAAGCATAGAAAAATTCGAAGCTTTGTGTACTCCTGGCTATTGGGGCGCACGTACAGATAGCGGAGAACGATTCTACAGACAGGCTACTCGCAAGAAATTCGATCTGGTACTGGCTGGGCAAGACCAGAATAAAGATAGAATCGTTTGCAGAGTCAATGTTTTGAGAGATGGAAAACAAGTGGATATGGTTTACATTTTGTTCGTCAAAAAAGAGAAAACATGGCTCATGGATGGGATCACAGAAAACCGTAATCATGTAAAGCATTTCAAAAATGGTGCTGTATCGGGTCATTTTTCTCCTCAGGATCTGCCATCTTTGCCTGAATTGCAAAAAATAGCCATGCTTATGATGGAAAGCTCTAAAAAACCTGAATCAGAGGAAAAGCTCTTTGCGGATTTTTTTACAGCAGACCATTCTAATAAAAAACATATAGGCAATATCAAGACAAAACAGTTGTCCTATAAAAGCAACCATTATTCTTTGGATCTCAAGAAAGGCGTGATTATTTTTGATTATGAAGAAGAAGGCCCCAAAGGCCCATCCACAGGGAACTTGAATGTTTACATGAAGCAAGTGGAGCAAAAATGGTGCATTTACAGAACAGGAACCTGGGGAGTTTATGCCTCGGACTTTTTGGAAGATTGATACTCTATGAAAATAGAACATCTAGCCTTGCAGGTGAAAGAGCCTGATCTCGTTGCTTCATGGTATTGCAAAAATCTTGGTATGAAAATCAAAAAGCATATACCTGGGCCTCCTTGTGCCTACTTTCTTAGCGATAGCAGCGACAGCATGTTGCTGGAAATCTACTATAATCCTAAAGAAAAAGTCCCAGATTATTTTTCGATTACTCCTGTACACATACATCTTGCTTTTGTGGTAGAAAATGTGAGCCAGACGTATAAAGATTTGATTCATGCAGGAGCAAGCGGCTTAAGCGATCCTGTGAAAGTAGAAAATGGAGATGAATTTGCTATGATACGTGACCCCTGGGGTATGCCTCTTCAATTTGTAACGCGCAGCCAGCCTATGATTTGCTGGAAGTGATACATCAAAAAGGAACACATAGTTATACTGCGAACGGCCATAAACTAAAAAAATAAAAAACCACAGAGACACAGAGGGCACAGAGAATTTTTATTTTTTGAACCACGGATAAACACAGATGAACACAAATAATTTTTTATAACGGTTTTTTCCCATTTTATTGTTTCTTTAGATAGTTGCTCATGAATAAATTGAGGCCAAGAAGTTATCTAATTCGTGTTTATTTGTGTTCATCTGTGGTTCTCTTCTCGTTTTTCTCTGTGTTCCCTGTGTCTCTGTGGTGAAATTTTAAATTATGCCCGTTTTCAGTATAAAGGGTATTGACCAAAGACGCAGGGATTGCGCTGGCATCAGACTTCTGAGCAGACATGACTTTTTTAGCGCAACCCTGCGGCTTCATAGGATCAAGGAGTCACAAATAACGCTACATTGATTCCATTTCCCAAAGTAAGCTGTTTTTTCAATTGAGTATACGAAGAGCCTCTCATGGAGAGGTTCACTGTTACCTGTTCAGGAAAGATACCAGATACTCTTGTCACTAGAATATTTTTAGGAAGCAAAGTCCAGCAACGAGTATCCGCAGCATCTACCGCTTCCATAATACTCTTTGTCAGACTGCCAATAAGACTTCCTAGCATTTCTGCGGATCTATCGTAGTTTTCCTGTTCCTCTTCGTCTTTATGCTTTTTCCTGTTTTTTATTGCGTATTCTGTTCCCTTGGCTGCTGCGGTAGAAGCTGCAGCACGGAATGCCATTCGGGTTGCCGCAGCAATCATGATTTTGTTCCTCTGTTGCTCATACCAGGAAAAGGCCTGAGATTCGACATTGAGTAGATCCAGACAAGCACCAGAAGAAGAATTGTTTATCATGACTTCAGCATAGGAAAACGGACTATGCCTTGCTGCCAGGGCAGGATAGATCAAATAGTCTCCTGTATATCCTGTATGACTGATAATTCTGGCGATCTGGCTCCCTGGGATTCTTTCCTTCACTTCTCTTCTTACAGGTGCTTTGCCATTGAGAACGAGAATCAAAATTTCTTTTTCTCCTTGTCTTAAAGGCTTAAGAAATTTTTGGGCTTCTTGCTGGCCTATAAGCTGCGTAAGCTCTCTGGAATAGAAACTCATATCAGAAATTTTATTCATTCTTGCGTTAATCAAAGCCCCTAGAAGTTGCAACAACGCATTTTTAGCCATATTCTGGCCTTGTAGTTCTACCCAATATTTTTCCTGGGTTTTTGCTCTTTTGATTTCTACATTGGCTCCAGCTAAATCTCCTATACTCAGATAAGCGATTGCATTCAGGACGTTTGTCATGATCTGCTCATGAGGCTGTATTCTATACATACCCGAACTGTCGCTAAAGAGATATTTGCCTACCTGGCCTGGATCCCCGCTGAGATCCAGAACTTCCGTCATGCTATCTGCCTCTCTCAATGAGGCTATTGCCTGCTCTTTTTTCCCTTTCGCCAGAGAAATAGAAGCCTGTTCCAGAAGCATCAAAGGCCTGTCCTGGTTGTTGTATCCCATAGAATCCAGCACTTGCTTGTTTAGCTCTTCTGCCAGATCAAGATTGCTCTGATAATAAGCTTGAAAAATCTCTTTGTATTGGGAATCGTAGCTACTACATCCCCATAAAAAAAAGGCGATAAAAAGCAGTATTCCATATTTTTTTATCAAGCTGCTTTTGGAAAAATACATATTTCACCTTTTCCTATTCTAACGTTTTCTGTGGTCACAGTCTTATTTATAAAATGCCTATAGATAACAAAACCTGCTCTTATCAAATTTTTCCTGTGCCAGATGAGCAGTGCTATGATAATAGCATCTGCTCCAGCAGGCGGTATTCAGCCTTATTTTTTTTATGGACTATGAATACCACAGATTCTGATAGAGCCAGCACCTTTTATTGATTTGTAAACTGTAACTTTTCTACAGATTTCATAAGCTGCTGAGACATTTCATGCAAACTTTCCACCATAGTCTTTGCTTCTCTCGTCGCATCCACATTTTGTTTCAAGACATCATTAATACTAACCATCCCTAGTGCAATTTGTTCTGTAGCAGTACTTTGTTGTGTTGCGCCCAGGCGTATTTCCTGTGCCCTTTCTTCCACTTGCTCTACAGAGGATATTAATTTTTCAAAGCCTTCCGAAGTTTTCTTGACCATAGCTACTCCCTGATCTACGCTGCGGCTTCCCTGCTCTGTAACCATAACCGTAGAATGGATGGAAGATTGGATTTGTTTAATTATGGTTGCTATTTCACGTGAAGAATGAGAGGACTTTTGGGCAAGCTCCCGTATCTGGTTGGCTACGACTGCAAAGCCCTTGCCATATTCCCCTGCCCTTGCGGCTTCAATCGCTGCATTGAGAGAGAGCATATTGGTCTGTCCTGCAATATCCTTAATCGTAGAGGTTATGTTGTCTATTTTTTGGGATTCTTCTGCAAGATTGATGATTCGATTGGCGATTTCTGTTACCTGATCCTTGATCTGTGTCATTTCTTTTAGATTTTTATCTACAATCTGGAGAGAATCTCTGGAAACGCCTTTGCAATTATGAGAATATTCTGATACATGAACTGCCCTGTTTTCCACTTGTTTTGCACTGGCATTCATTTCTTGCAAACTCGTTGTGATTTGATTTACAGATGTAGAAATTTCCTGGGCACTGGTGCTTTGTTGTGTCACCATAGCCAGCAAGTTGTTGCTTGCTTTTTCGAGATTTGCAGAAATATTCGTAGAATTTTGAAAGATATCCATCAGGTTTTCTAGCATATTGCCAAATGCCTGAGCCAAAATTCCAATTTCGTCTTTTCGGGAGGCCGAAATCTTCTGGATTTCTCCTTTCATTCCCAGGATATTCCCTGCTGATTCTCCAATATTTTCCGCCAGTTTTCCCAGGCGTATGAGTGGTGCTACTGTTCGAGTCAGAAAAAAAGAAAGGATTACAGCCGCAATCACTAAAAAAGAAAATCCTATAGCAATCTGTACCACAATTTCATGATAGGCTTTTTCGTAAACTATTTCCATGGGGACAAGAAGACGAATCTGCCAATTTTTGCTGCTTGCGCCAAAGAATATAGGACAAAAGACTTCTATAAACTCCGAAGACAGGTTTACAATATTTTTTTGCTCCTGGATCACAGTAATATCGAAGTTCTCTAATTGTTTTATATTTTTGCCTAGCAATTCTTTAGAATGAGAATGTGCAGAGTATATGCCATTATGAGAAAGAACGGAAATTTTTATCTTGCCGATATATTCCTGGTCTTTTTGTAAAATTTCTTGTAGTGAATCGCAAAGGATGTCTATACCTACAACACCATAAAAAATATCGTTATATATAACAGGAACGCTGGCTGTACTCATCAAGACTTCTTTTCCATGAGATTGGACAAAATATAGATAAGGATCAATGACAATTTCTTTTTTGATTTTTTTGGGTAGCAGATAGTAATCCCCAATCCCAGAGGTTTCATATTCCGATAAAGGCTCCAGACAAATTTCCTGTGATTTATTTCTTGTCCAATACGGGATAAATCGTCCTGTTTTATCATGGCCTGGCTGATTTGCGAATTTGCTGTCCAGAGAATCGAATGCGTTTGGTTCCCAAGCTGTCCAGGCACCCAAAAAATTTTTATTTTCCTTCAAAACATTCTTGAGTATGTTATTCGCATGTTCTCTTGTGAATTCTAAAGTATTTTCTTTATTTTTGAAGCTAGTAAAAACATGGCCTAAAGCTCTTGCCATATCCAAAGGAACTTCTATTTCGGCCTTTATCTTGAAAGCATAACTTTGGGCAATTGCTTTTGCTTTTTCTATTTCTTCCTTTAGATAGTCTTCTTTCAATATCCAGGTATGATATGTTGTTAAACACAAGATGATAAAAGCGATTCCCAAAATAACTAGCAAGCTCAAGCTGGTCTTGAGAGATCGAAATTTTTTAGCCTGCGCCATTTTTATCTCCATTCCATAAATGAAAAACAAACGACCCAGAAACTATCTGGATCGCTTGTCTGTACTACATCTTTTCTGCTATTTTTTTCAGTACTTCTGTATGCTGCCAATAAGAATGGCTCGAAGCTATGTCTGTAACGTTGATATTTTCTACTTTATAAGCACTGACAGAGCCTACAAGACCCATGGCTTCTTTGGATGCTCTTTCCATATTTTCCCATAGATACATATCCAGCTCAGTTACAGGAATATTGCCTTCCTGGATACTTTGATCCAGTTTTTTGAGATATTCTATTTTTTGATCATCAGACATTTGATCCCATTCCTGAAATTCTCTGGAACGTCTTTCCAGTCGATCAAAAAGCCAGTAATAGAGTGTATAAATATATTTTAGCACTCCATCTCTGTCGGAATGATAGATATAGTTTCTTTGAGGAATTTCATTTGTGTTGGCAAAAGAATCCTCGTAAGCATTATTATGAACGGCTGCTGCCATATTGAAACAATATCCCCATTTCACATAGCGTGCATCGTTCAATTGCAAGGCATTGAGAAGAACTCTAGCACCAAGACTATGGGTAACGAGATGAACCTTACGGCTGGAATTGCCATACCATTTACTGATACTGGACAAGGCATGTAGCAGATAGCGACCGCTTTTGTTGGCATTGCTGACTGCTGTGCCAAACCAGAGGACATTGGAAGGCCAGTGAAAGCCAACGTAGTTTCGTTTTCCTATTTTGGATTTAAAAACAGGAACAGCCCCTTCATAAGCACCTTTGGCTTCACTGAAATTATTTTGATAACCATGAACGAATACGACTGTATCTACACTGGTATCAAAAGAATTTTGTAGTTCGCCTAGTTGCATATCCGAAGGAGAAGCGAGAAATTCTTCATCTTTGTCGCATCGAATCATAACCAAAGAGCCACTTTGTGCGAGAAGAAAGCTGGAGAAAAGAAGAACGAGAACAAGAAATAACTTCATAAAAAGCTCCTATCGTAAAAAATAATAAAATATGGCTTATGACACTTGAAGATTACCCAGGGCGATGCCCTGGGCTAGTATATGCAACCCCTACGGGGTAAAGAAGTCATTATTCCCAAAGGGGATCTTGGGAATCAATAAAAAAATGTTTTTGTCAGATGTCTTGGGCTAATTCTGTAGCGATCCTGGTGTCCGTGATTCCATAGCCATACATCAAACATACAAGGGAAAAGATCTGTTTGGTTTTGCTGTTTCCAAAAGTTGCAAATTTTTTCTACTGCCATGATAGCACCTGCTCTTATCTCTGTTTCTGCTTCAGAATAGGAATCCAGAAATTCTGCTTTTTGTATTCTGTCTTGCAAATCTTTGCTATACTCCAGGACACCTTCGCAAAAAAGGACATGAGGCACAAGATTGTCTGCAAACATGGTGAGATGAGATATATCATCAAATGCACCAAAATTCATTCCATTAAAGCCAAGATATAAGTCGTTTACCAGAATCTGTGCCCTTTTATAAAAAGAAATCTTTTCGCCTTGATACAATCCTGCATCATCCCAGTGTCTACAATTTTCTGTCAATAATGAAATCAGGGCATTGCCCTTTTTTTCTTGAGGGAGAGATTCCAAAAGATAAGAATATTCGCCTTTATAATTTTTGCTTACAAAACTTCCTGTTTCTTGCAGAGAGAGAGCAAACATGGAAAGAAGTTCCTTTTGTTCCACGCAGAACAACTGTTCTAATTCCTGGGCTGTTACACGCTCTGCCCACTTTGCAGATAGATCTGTTCCTGCGAGCATAGCTTGCTTTAAGCCACTGGCGACAAAGGCATATATGGATTTCCCAGTTTTTTGACGAATTTCAGGAGAAAATCCTGATCCAAAGTTTATGGTATCTACTGTAAAGATATAGTGAAGAAGTTCTTTTCCAGTCCCTAAGAAATGAAATGGAGCTTCCCATTGATAAGATTTTCGCACGCTTTCCAAAGAAATGCTTTTCGCAAAATGATATAAAGCATCTTCCTTAAGGAATACGTTTTTTGATTTTTGCATTACCAAAGAGGCACTTTGTCTAACCTGATTATATTTTTCTATCATGGCTAAATTTTTCCTGAATCTGCTATTTTTTTGAGTATAGACCAGGATGCTCCCAAAGCACTTTCACCACCATCCAGGCTCAGGATTGTACCTGTAAGATAGGGGGCTTCCTGGTATACAAACCAGATCATTTTTGCAATTTCTTCGCCTGTGGCAAATCGCTTCATGGGGTTGAAAAGACGATAATCGTATTTCTCCTTCAAAGGACATTTTTCGTCCTCTCCAAGCTGAACTGGCCCAGGGGCTATCCCTATGACTCTTTTGGGGGCAAGTTCCAGGCTCAGGCATTTGATAAACATATTCAAACCCGCTTTGGCAGTGGAGTAAGCAATCGCATTGGGTTCAGCCATAAAAGAAAGGCCACTGGAAAGGGATACAATGCAGGCAGAAGGTGCCAAAATTTCATAGAATGTCTTGGTGATAAGAAAGGAAGGTGTCAAATTCGTTTGCAAAATTTTTTGCCATTCCTGGTATGTGGTTTCATGAAAGTTTTTTTCCGAAAAAAGTCCGACATTGTGGATCAAAAGAGAAATTTTATCTACCTTAGAGTAAACTTCCTTTTTTATCTTTTCCAGACTATCAGGATCACAAACATCGCAGGAAAAATAAAAAACACCTTCTTGCGGTTTTGGGGGCAAAACTTTATCTAAAACAACAACCTGTATTTTTTCTCTCAAGTATTTTGTTATCTCTGCTCCTAATCCTTCTGCCCCTCCTGTGAGAAGGCATGTATTGTTTTCCACCATTTTTTACCCCTTTATTTTTTTTGCACACAACGCAGTTTAGCACTTCTGCTTCTAGGATTTTGCCTTTGTTCTTCATTTTTAGGAGTTACTGGTTTAATCGTGATTTCTTCTAAAATATCCAGATGGCTTTTGATGAACTGTTTTACAATGCGATCTTCCAGCGAATGAAAGCTAATGATAGCCATTTTTCCTTTTTCTGCGAGAAAAGGAAGAATATTGCTAAGGCTTTGCTCTAACTCTTTAAGCTCTTGATTCACACAAATCCGTAATGCCTGGAATATTTTCGTAGCAGGATGGATTCTGCCTCTATTATAATCATAGCACTGGGAAACAAGACCTGCAAGTTCGAGAGTGCTTTTGATAGGCTTTTTCTGGCGATATTCTACAATTTTTCTAGCAATTTTGCGAGCCTGAGGCTCTTCTCCATATTCAAAAAAAATATGGCACAGCTCCTTTTCGGAAGAATTTGCCAGAATATCCGCTGCCGTTACAGGAGAATCCAGGCTCATTCTCATATCCAGAGGGCCTTCTCTGGCAAAGCTAAAGCCTCGCTTAGGAAGATCAAGCTGGTAAGAAGAAACACCAAGGTCAAATAGAATTCCATCTACTGCTTGGATTCCGATCTTCTCTAAAAAAAGGGGGGAATGAGAAAAAGGAGCGTTTTCTATTACATAAGGAATGCCACAAGATTCTAAATTTTTTTCCGCTATAGCCAAAATTTCCCTATCTTTGTCCATACCTAGAATTTTGCCATTCCCTTGTAATTTCTGGGCAATAGCCACAGAATGCCCTGCTGCCCCCAGGGTCATGTCCAGATAGATACCTCCTGGTTTTGGATCAAGATAACTCAAAACTTCCTCAAGCATAACAGGCTGATGAACCATGAAAATTCCTTTACAATCGAATAGGAAGAATATTTCGTATAATTTTATATATATCCTATCATCTTTTTTTTTTAAATCAATAGAAAACTAAGCCTTATATTATACTCAAAAAGTCATAAAACCAAGGTTTTGAATCGATTTTCAAAAATTCTAAAAATAAACTCATTTCTGATGTTGACAAAAGCACATTTAAAAGAGATAATTATCTAGTTGTATCCCAGAAGTAATTTTTAAGTTTTTAAAATAATAAAAATAATACAAAAAACTCTTTTGTTTTGAGGTGGTTATTATGAAAAAACTTTCCACAAAGCAAGGATTTACGCTGGCGGAATTGATGGTCACAGTAGCTGTTATGGCCATCATGCTTATGGGGCTTTTTGCTGCTTTAACCACCAGCCTTTATACATCGGAAAATTCCAAATGGCAGGTAAGGCAGCAAAAGCTCGCCCAGTTGATTATGGAAGAATTGCTGAGCAAGCCATATTCTGAGCTGGCAACATTGACTGGTCTCCAAACAGGAACTCGTTTAGGGAGTGGAATCGAAGAGAATGGAGTACGTACTTTAATTGGATGGGAATACGATGCCGCTTCTTCTGGCTTAAGAGCGACTGTCACTGTTCATCAACCTATGGTAGATATTATGCAAATTACAGTGGTAGTTGAAGTCCCAGGAAGAGACAACCGGCCACCCTTTATTCTGTCTACACTTCGCGGAAAGAGTAGTCTATGAAGCGTTATAATATATCTGCTATGACTTTGCTGGAAACTATGGTCACTGTAGCACTTTTTTCTTTGGTCATGCTGGCTGCATCTCAGGCGGTTATCCGTGGCATGTCCGTATGGGGAGTAAGTGCTAAAGAAACAGCCGCCACCTGGAACCTTCAGCAGGGAATGAACGCCTGTTTCATGGATTTGTTGAGATCAAAGAGAATAGAGGCCTATGGCACAGGAACTGATCTAACAACCTATCTGGATGCCAATTTTTTCACTAAAATTAAAATTCAGATGCCTGTAGAATACACGAAAACAGGTGCTGATGGTTATGTAGGATACTATGTTGTCTATACTGTAAAAGATTTAGATGGAGTAAAAGCTTTATATAGAGAACTTTATGATACCAGTGATACCCTTGTAATATCCAGATTGCTTGTTCGTGGTATATCTTCTGAGCAATGGAATACTAAAATTGATGACCCTGACAATGGGACTATAACTGGTTTTCGAGTCATCCGTAAAGAGGCAACCAGCAAAGAATTTACAATCTATTTACGTTTATCAGAAATACTAGACACAACTTCCAATAAAAGAAGAGAATTGATCAGCAAAGTCTATGTTAGAAATTTGGAAAACTAATCAGGCGGAAAGGAAGCAGATTGATTCAACTATCCATTCGCTCCTCCCAAAACCTGTGAATTTTAGTGTTGGAAAGGAGATAAATATGCCTTTAAAAGATACTCGAAGAGGTAGTGCCTTGATTGTTGCCATGGTTATGAGTATCGTCATTATCTCTCTATCATCCTCCGCCATCCTTATGGCTATAACAGAACAAAGATATACCTATTCTCAGTCCAATAAATTAAAATCCAGGTACGCAGCGGAGGCAGGACTGGCGGAAGGAGTGAAATACGTCAAAGAACAGTGCCTTTTGGCAAATTTGAATTATTTGCAAATAGACGTCATTATGGACCCGAGCCGTATCATTACACCTGAGGAAAGAGCAGAAAAAGTTATTAGCATTCAGAATCAGGATTATATACGTGTGCTTTCTGATAAATCACTGAATGCCTCTATCACTGTGGGAAATTTTCAGGGAACTCAAAGCACAGGAAAATACACCATTGGTTCTCGTATCCTTGGCCCAACAGAGATAAGCACAGGCAAGGATATGACAGGAAACGATCTGAATTCTGTCAGATATATTTTAGTAACCTCTGTAGGGCAATTTCCTGAATCTGGACCTAATCCAAAAATCACTACCTTCAAAGTGGTTTATGAAATCAGTACCGATGTTTCTAAAATTTTTGATTATAGCTATTTCATCAACAATTGGGGCTGGTGGTTTGGAGATAGCATCCATTGTAAAGGAAACGCTCGCTCGAATGGAACCTTCAGCATGACAGATAGTGTTAAAGCCTATCGGCCTATTTTGCAAGGACGGCCTCGTTTCGAAAGCAGCAATGGAATTGATCTCATTGGATATCTCGATGATAATTTCAACGCCAATGATAACAGCCAGGCAAGAGATGGCGGAATGTATGCCTGGAATCAAATCATCGGTACGCCTAGAGATGGATATGGTCCTTCAAATCTTCATTCGGGTCTTATGGGAAAAAATGTAGGCTCTCCTGCAGCATCCCAGGTGCCTATGCCCAATCTAACCAATCTGAGTTACTATGAAAGCGTTGCAAAAAATGCAGGGGGTTCGATTGAAATTTTAGACATTGGCACAGGTACCAGTGAGGTTATCTTCAATGATGGCGTCTGGGGAGATAATGAAGCGAACAACAAAAAGCATCTCTATCTGGAAGGCACTTTACAAAAACCTATCAAGGTCAATGGTGTTGTGGTTATCCGAGGAGATCTTATTATTCGAGGCTATATAACAGGCCAAGGAAGCATATATTGCGCAAGAAACGTTTATCTTCCACAAAGATTGCTTTATAAAAATCCTCCTACCAATGTACAAGGAACATTGAGCGCATATAGAGAAGCTAAAAGTGCTAAAGAAGCTGATAGAGAGGCTTGGAGATCTAAAAATACAAGCAAAGATTTGGTGGGACTTTTTGCCAGAGAAAATATCGTTTTGGGAGATTTTACCAACGGAGACTGGCAAGATGAAGTAGACAAATCTTTGGAAGATTTACGCAATAACGACGAAGAAAATTTAGGCCTGGATCAAATCCCAGACACAGGAGATGTTGGCGAAAACAACCAGGAATGGGACGTAGAAAGAGATGCTGCTGGTAATGTCATCCCTGGCTCAGGGGAAGACTATGATGGAGATGGCATTAAAGATAAGAGAACAACCAAGGAAGATTTCAACTTAGAAGCGGGTTCTTTCTATTATGGGCATATTGATTGGGGTGGCAATATTCCTGCAAATGCAGATTCGTTTAAATCTGTCACCTATTGGGACAATAGAACTATAGGTACCCCTAACGATGGGCCTATTACAATTTCGGCTACCCAGAATCCTAATCCAGCTTCTAACCTGAGCCTAATTCCTCAAATAGATGGAATTTTGTATACAAACCATTTTCTCGCAGGTTATATACGAAACCAGTATCTGGATGCAAATTCTAACCTTATCAATGGAGAGAATTATACCCTGGATAATAGCAGAAAAAGTTCTTCTGGTTCTTCAGGGGAAATCCTTTTCTACGGATCCATTATTTCCCGCAATGATGGTATTCACTACACTGCAAAAAAGCTTATGTTCAATCATGACGACAGGCTAACAGCAGAAACAGGAGCAAACTTAGGCATGGTCATCCCCAGAGTCTGGAAAGAACTGGTTCCTATCAGCATGACAATAGAGTAAGGCTCATGGATACAAGTGTTCCACAGCAGAGCTATTGCATAGCACTGCTGTGGCTGCACAAGCTTATCTATAGGCTGTGCCGATTGCGTTATAGAGAAAGACTATCGCTAATCAGGGCGAAGAAAGGCGTCCTTCAGGGCATTGGAAGAGTCCTGTAAACAATAACCATGGCTCGATGTTTTATACTCCTATTGCTATTCTTTTCTTTTCTTCCTTTAAGCTATGCTGTTTTCCCCAAAGAAATTGCCAAAAAGGTAGAACAAGAAAAACAGAATAGCGCAGCAGAAAAAACAGATCATAAAGAAAAATCGCTTTATCTTCACCTCCAGTTCACAAAAGAATCTTTCAAAGATATGTTTCGTTTTATTGTAAAGATAAGGAATAGAGATGGACAGGTTTCGGCTTTGATTAGTGGTTCTTTATCTAATAAAACGCATACTATGATAATGAATTACAATGAAATGGGTGAGCCTAGCCCTATTTTAGTCCGTCTTCTGATCCTGGATTTAAATCGTTTGATCTTGGGGCCTCTGATTTATGATAAAGAAGTCTTTGCTGAAGTAAAGCTAAGCCAGGAAACAGCGCAGATATTGAAAGCAGGAAATCCAGAAGACGAAGCTCTGGTAAAACTCAACAGAATGCTTTTAGAAGATGCCTATCCCGATGAAATTATCCCTTTAAAAAGAGATATGGGGGGCTTTTTTGCCAAAGCCAGGCCTATTGTCGTAGATGTCCCTATGGCGGATTATAACCAGAGAGTTTTAGATCTATACGCAGGCAAAACTTTCACTGAACCTTTAATTCCAAAACGTGAAGGAGAGGAAAATAAGCCTAAACCCGTCCCTGTCCAGAAACCTTTGCGCAAAGAGCCAGGTTCTGCTACATGGTTTTGGATTGTGGGTGGCGCAGGACTCCTTGCTCTTTTCTGGACATTGAAACAATTTGGAAGTCACACTTCGTAGTATTATTTCAAAAAACACTTTCTTAATGAGGGAGTTATCATAATATGACAAAAAGAGTTTTTTTATTTATTACTGTCAATATATTGGTTGTTTTGACAATTTCCCTTACTTTGAATCTATTTGGACTTCATTCTTATTTGACAGAATATGGTATAAATTATAAAGCTCTTTTGATTTTTTGTTCTATTTTTGGGTTCCTTGGAGCTTTTATTTCCCTTGCCATGAGCCGATTTGCTGCTAAAGCATTTATGGGTGTCCAGGTAATCGCTCCCGATGGGCCCATGAGCTATGAAGAACAATTTTTGGTTCAGACAGTGCATCGTTTTGCGCAAGACTGTGGCATAAGCACTATGCCAGAAGTAGGCATTTATCCAAGCCCTGAAGTCAATGCTTTTGCTACAGGCCCTGGGAAAAATAGTGCTCTTGTCGCAGTTTCCAGAGGCTTATTACAAAGAATGGACAAAAAGGCAATAGAAGGTGTTCTAGCCCATGAAATAGCCCATATCTCTAATGGAGATATGGTTACGATGACTTTGATTCAAGGGGTTGTCAATACCTTTGTCATGTTTTTTGCAAGAATTGCCGCCTGGGTCGTGGCAAATGCCATCCAGGGCGATAGAGAAAACAGGGGTGTTTCTTATTTTATGGTATCCCTTTTAACTTTTGTTTTTGAGATTTTTTTAAGCATTTTTGGAAGCATTCTGGTGGCTTTTTTCTCTCGAATTCGGGAGTTCAAAGCAGATCATATAGGGGCGCAGCTTGCTGGCACCCAAAAAATGATCTATGCTTTGGAATCTCTCAAGCAAACAATCAAACTTATCGACCCTGCACAGCCTTCTATAGCGAGCTTAAAAATCAATGGGCATTCTTCTCGCTTGGTAAAGCTTTTTGCCACACATCCTGATTTGGAAGATCGTATTGCAAGGCTGAAGAATTTAGAATAGTTAGCATCTGATATGTATATTTTAAGGGAAGCTTCTAAGTTTTAGAAGCTTCCCTATATTTTTGAAAAAATGAGGTTAAAACTGCATGAGCAAAGTAGATTTGCTTTTATGGATTATGATTATTGTTTTTCTGTCGGGATGCGGGCTTAGCCAAACCGATATAAAACAAAGAGAAGAGTATCTTTATAGAGCTGAAGCATACTATACAAGCAAAAAATATATGAATGCACTACAGCAGTTGGAGTATGCTTTAAAAATAGATCCAGAATGTAAGAGAGCCTATCTTTCCAGAGGATGGACTTACTATTATTTAGGAAAATATGATAGTGCAGAAGAGACGTTTCAGAAAGCTTCTATACTAGACGATAGTGATCCATGGCTACACTATGGAATGGGAGCCGTTTACTATAAGAAAAGTCTGGACTCCATCCAAAATATTGCAGAAACAATAAATAAAATTGAATCAGGAAAGTCCATACAAGAAAAGGAATCTCTTGAAAAAAAGTGGATTTCTACTTTGGATCGGTATGCAAAAGAAAAAGAGCTTTTTTTACGAAAGAGTCTTGACCACCTCCAAAAGGCTTTAGAAATCTCTCCTGACATCATCGATCTTCATAAATTGATAGGTTTGAATTATATAGCACGTGGCAGAAATAGCTATCTCAAGGCTATTGAATGCCTGGATCGCTATCTATCTCTTTTAGATACAGAACATCAGAGCATGGATGAACTGAAAAAAAATAAAGAGACAGAAAGGCTTAAAATCGGAATCAAGCAAACAGAAAAAGAAAGACTGGACCTGCTATTGGAAAATCTGGAAAAAAACAAAAATGAAAACCGCCAGCAATATCAGTCTGCCTTGTCGACAGTAGCAGAATGCTTTTATTTGTTGAGCCTATGGGAAAAAGAAGAATCACTGCGTACTGGCGTTTCTCCAGAAGCAATACAAAAGCATCAAAAAAATATGCAATTTTATGCGGAAAAAGCATCTGTACGCTTGAAAATGATTATCCAGATAGCTCCAGAGATGGCAGACCATTACCGCAATCTTGCTGGAATCTCTTTTTTGCAAGGCAAAACAGAAGAAGCGAGCAAGTACCTTCAGGAATATCTGGACCAATATCCTCTTGCTGATCCTAAAAAAAGAGCACAGGCTAAAGTACAACTGGAATACTGGCAAAAAGAAAAGCAAGAGTAATTCAAAGGATAGGAGATTATAGTTTTACAGCGTGTCTCAGATGGATTGCATACATTAAAAGAGAACCACAGATGAACACAAATAAACACGGATAAAATTATTTTATTTTACAATTATCTGTGTACATCTGTGTTTATCCGTGGTTCAAATCTTATCTGGTTTTGTATGCAATCCAAAGGAGAAGTGCTGTAGTGCTAAATGCACTTTAAGCTATATTCCCATCTTAGCCCGAAGGGGCGAAATATAATAGCCAGGGGCAACGCCCCTGGTAATTCCATAAGAAAGGACACATCGTGAATCCATTGTTTATCATCGGGCTTTTTTTAGTAAATTTTATTCTATCTTGTACTGGAATACCTTCAGAGGCTAATGTTCCCAAACAAAACCAGGAAAAATCTCCCTTATCACAGGCCCAAGCCTTTATAGAAACAAAAGAATATACAAAAGCACTCGAAATCGCAAGGAATTTTTCCCAAGAAAATCCATCCCATGCTGAAGGACATTATACTCTTGGAAATATCTACACTCTATTGGGAGATAACTCTAATGCTATCTTGCATTATCAAAAAGCATTAGAAAACAATCCATTATATCATGAATCTTATACTTCTTTAAAAAATATATATCGCTTAAATTTACTCAATATACGTAAAAATATAGAAGATGCTCTACAGAAAAAGCTCCAGGCCAAGAAAGAAGGAAGTGAACAGATAAAAGAACTCCAAAAGCATTGGGCATCTCTGCTTTATGAGAAAGCCAAACTCCATATTTCAGAAGCGACAACATATCTTCTTTATCAGGAAAAAAATAGCAACATTTCTGAATTTCCTGAGCTGGAAGCCCACCTGAGAGATGTACAGGATAGTATCAAGGAGATAGAAGAGGGGAAAAGTAGGCAACCTTTAAAAAGCAAGGATATAAAAGAGGCTCTTTATCATGAAATTCATACAAAAAGAAGCAATATTGCTAAAAAACATGCCCGCATTTTAGTCGATTCCTCTCAAGAATGGTATTCCACAAAAAGTATGCAAAAATCTATTGATGCTCTCAAGGATGCTGATGCACAAATAGCAAAGTTTTACAAAGAAGAAGATCCTACTTCTGAGGTTTTTCTCCTTACTTTTGATGACGAAGTGCTTTCTTTATCTCAAAAAATATATAGTAAACTTTTAGAAAATTACGAAAGCAGCCTGGAGATTTCTTTCCGAAATCGTAAGCACTTCCAAGAAATAGAAGAGTGGCAACAAGCAGAAGATGAAAGCAAATTCATGGAGCAAATTTTGGAAAGCATGACCCAAGCCCAGGTCAATTCCTTGTGGAGATATGAAAAAATAAAAAAAGAAGAGGCTGAACATCACAGCAGTATGATTCCTCTTTATGAGAAATTTTTATTTTATGTTCCAGAGTCTGGTAAGATAGGAGAATACCACTACAGGCTCGCTCATTGCTATCATAAAAACAACAATAAAGAAAAAGCCCTGGAACATGCACGAAAAGCAGTCCAGATAATGGATACTTACCAATCAAAAGAATTTTTAAAATCTTTAGAGTCTTGATGATTCATTATTAGTTAAAGGAGTTTATAAAATGGCGAAAGAAGATCCTGTTTGCTTTTGTTTTGAAGTTTATAAAAATCAATTAGTAGAAATTATCCATAAACATAAAACCAAAACCGTAGAAGATATCCAGAAATATTGCCAGGCATCCATGGGATGCGGTAGTTGCCGTTTCGATATAGAAAAAATCATTGAAGAAGAGCTTGGAAAGGCTTAGAAAAATTGTAGCCGCAGGGTTGCGCAAAAAGTCATGTCTGCTCAAAAGCCGAATGCCAGCGCAATCCCTGCGTCTTTTCCTGCTATTCCAGAGTGAAGTATTTAGCCTGGGGATGGTGGACGATGAAAGCAGAGGTGGTTTGCTCTGGTACCATCTGTCCTTCGGATGTGGCCTGCACATCAATTCTTTCAGCATTTAGCAACTTGAGCAAAGTGGCATTTCCTTCCATATCGGGGCAGGATGGATAGCCAAAGGAGTAGCGGGAGCCACGATATTTTTGCACCACAAAATCCTGGATGCCATGCCCTTCTTCTTCGAGAATGTTCATCTCTGTACGGATTTTTTTATGCCAGTACTCTGCCAGTGCCTCGGCTGTCTCTACGCTCAACCCATGAAAAAGCAGGTATTCTTTATAGCGATCCTGGGCAAACATCTGTGAAGAGATTTCCTGTGCCTTTTGTCCAATGGTAACTACCTGCAAAGCAATCACATCCATAATATTGCTTTCTTTGGGAGCAAAGAAGTCTGCGATAGAGCGATAGGGTGCTTTCTTTTGCCTGGGGAAAGAAAAGCGCACAGATTCCTTTAAGGTTTCAGGATCATAGAGAATGACTTCCTGCTCTTCGGATTGGCAGGGATAATATCCATAAACGACCGATGGAACAAAATAGGCTTTTTCTCTGGCTTCTTTTTTTAGCCTTTCAAACTGAGGCTTTACTTCTTTCTCTATCATTTCCTGATATGCTTCTTTAGAAAGATTGCGTCTGCGATAGCCCCAACGTCCACGGAACAGAACCTCTTCTGTTAGATAAGGATATACTTCCTCAAGATCAATTCCCGTAATTACCCTGCTTCCCCAGAAAGGAGGCTTGGGAATAGCAACCTGGCGAGAGACTTCCTCTGCTGTCTCTTGGGCTTTCTCTGGATTTCTGGACATAGACGATGAAGAAGTTTTCTGATAGCGTTCTTTCGTAGCGGCTACCATCTCTTCGATATTTTTTTCTTTGATGGCTTTCATGACCTTAAGACCATCGAAGGCATCTGCACAATAGAGAACAGGCCCATCGCCCATCGGGGCACATACATCCATGACATAGCCTTTGTTTAAAGCTGCTCCGCCTAACAATACAGGTATGGCCAGGCCTCGTTTTTTCATCTCTTCAATATTTTCTTTCATGACTACGGTAGATTTGACCAGAAGACCGCTCATTCCAATGGCATCGGCCTTGACTTCCAGAGCTTTGGCAAGCATGGTTTCGATTTCACATTTGATGCCCAGATTGTATACCTTATAGCCGTTGTTAGAAAGGATGATGTCTACCAGATTTTTTCCAATATCATGGACGTCTCCGCGCACTGTTGCCAGAACAATGCTGCTTTGCGATTGTTCATCGCTTTTTTCTATGTAGGGCTTTAGCTTATCTACCGCAAATTTCATGACTTCCGCAGATTGAAGAACAAAAGGAAGTTGCATCTCTCCTGTGCCAAAAAGATCACCCACGATTTTCATGGAAGGAATCAAAATTTCATTGATGATTTCCAGGGCTTTTTTGCTTTCAAGCTGATGCATAAGCAATGCCTCTAATCCACTACGATTGCCCTGTATGATTCTCTGGCGTATTTTTTCTTCGAGACTCAGGGTATCTTCTTTGATCTCGGCCTTTTTTTCCTGGCCTTCTTTTTTCTGGAAATGACGGATAAAATTTCCCAGAGGGTCCTCCCCTTGATAATAGATCAAATTTTCCGCTATTTTTCTATCATCTTCTTCTATTGAATGCAAAGGAAGTATTTTTTTGACATTCACAATAGCCGTGTCCAGACCTGCTTTGACTGCCTGGGCAAGAAACACAGAATTCAATATTTCTCTCGAAAAAGGCGACAGGCCAAAGGATACATTGGAAACACCCAAAGTCGTAAAGACTCCAGGCAACTCTGTTTTGCTTCTTTGTATGGCTTGCAAGGTTTCTCTGGCTGAAGTTTTCAAGCTATCGTCGCCACTTCCCAGAGTAAAGGTCAGAAAATCAAAAATTAAATCGCAGGGCTTTAATCCGTGGCGATTCACGGCAATATCATAGATTCTTTTGGCGATTTCGATCTTGCGATCTGCTGTCAGTGCCATTCCTTTTTCATCGATGGTAAGGGCAATAAGGGCAGCACCATAGCGTTTGGCCAGAGCGCAGATGGTATCGGCCTTGTTTTCTCCGCTTTCCAGATTGATAGAATTGATGATCGGCCTTCCGCCATAAAGTTTTAGAGCGGCTTCCAGAACAGGTGTTTCTGTAGAATCTATCACCAAAGGCAAATGAATCTGCCTTGTGATTCTGGTGGCTGCTTCTACCATGTCCGCTTTTTCATCACGCCCTGTATAGGCCACGCAAAGATCCATTGTATGCGCCCCTGTCTTTTCCTGACTTCTGGCTATGGCGACAATCCCATCCCAATCGTTTGCTAAAAGACAATCTTTGAATTGCTTGCTTCCATTGGTATTGGCTCTCTCTCCTATAAACATAGGTGCAGGAGATTGGGCTATGGTCTGGGCACTGAAAAGGCTCGCTACAGAAGGCATCAAAACAGGCTGCCTTTTAGCAATCTGGACATCCTGTAAACGATCATGAAGCAGTTGGATGAAAGAAGGGTTGGTTCCGCAACATCCTCCCACGATCTTTACACCATCTTCCCGAACAAAGCTCACTACGGTTTCAACGAAATCTTCTTTGGTCAGACTATAGGACATCTTCCCATGAATATTTTGAGGCAAACCAGCATTGGGCATCACCAGAACAGTGCCAGGGAAGTGAGCGCAGAGTTGTTTTATGTATGGCCTCATTTTATCGGGGCCAGTAGCACAGTTCATGCCTATGATATCGACTCCCATAGAGGCAAGGATGGCAATCACTGCTGGAATCTCCGTGCCGACCAGCAATGTACCCGTTGTCTCTACCGTTACGGAAACCGCGATAGGAATATCTGTCTTGCATAGAGCCTGTGCATCTCGTATTGCGTTCACCGCTGCTTTTATCTGAAGCGGGTCCTGGCATGTCTCGACCATGAAGAGATCCATTCCGCCTTCAATCAATGCCAGACTCTGCTCATAATAGGAATGATACAAAGTATCATAGCTTGTATGCCCAAGGCTTGCTATTTTTGTGCCTGGGCCAATAGATGCAGCAATATAACGAGGCTTGGAAGAAGAAAATTTTTCTATTGCCTTGTGGGCTACTTTCAGAGCAGCAAGATTGAGTTCCCTTACTCGTTCTTGAAGATCATACTCTCCCAGAACGATTCGGTTGGCACCGAAGGTATTCGTCTCAATGACATCAGCTCCGCTGGACAGATAACGTTCATGGATTTCCTGAATCTTTTCAGGAACAGTGATATTCAATATTTCGCTACAGCCTAGTTTTCCCTGATATTCTTTTTCTCCAGGCTGAAATTCATGGATTTGAGTGCCCATTGCACCATCGAAAATAACGATTTTTTCTTGCCTTAGTCTTTCACGAAAATTCATTTTGCTTTTTCTTTCCAAACATCTTGCCAGGCAGAAATCAATGCCTGGTTTGTCTCTAAAAAGGGATTCTTCCAGTAATAATGGTCTAAAAGGCTAATGTCCTCCCGCCCCTGGATAAGCCTTGCGGCGTATAGTGCTTCCACGCTTGCCAGCCCTGCGCCTGGCATGGAATAAAGCTTACTGGTACGGGGATAGCTTGTGGAAAAACGGGCCAACGATCTTTTTTCCAGGCTATACAGGGCAGGCAACTGGGCGAGCTTGATTGCCCTTCGCCATGAAGCATCCAGAAGGAGCAATGGCCGTTCATAATCTTTTTCGCTTAGAGGTTTTCCCTCTACATGCAAAAAGAGATAGCAATCTGGAATCACAATCTGACCTGCTTCGATTTTCAGACAATTTATAAATTCCAGATCGTCTCTCTTACATAAAGGATGTATAGAGCATTTTTTTTTATTCTCATGCTCTGTAAAAACAATTATATCTTTAATACATCAATCTCCTGTGGGAATCATGATTTGTGTATAGAATTTTTTAATCAACCTCTCATTTCTATAAACTCGGATAACGACATCATAAAGGCTTTTGGGATTGTCAGAAGGATAAGAAAGTTGAATATGGAAACCATACTGGTTCAATTGTCCTTCATCCTGAATGGAATCTACATTGATATTGTATGGTTCGTTGGTTGTTCCGCCCTGTGTTCTCGCTAAGCGGCACGTATCAAGTACTGCATTAGGCGCGTAGTTAGGATCAATAGCAGCCGGACCATTGTTGTAGCTACCTCCATGTCGGGGTATTCCAAAATAGTTCCCTCTCAAATCGGATTCTACAAAATTTTTGGTAGCAGGAAACGCTATCTCGTCTTTATTCATGCCATCAAAAACAAACCGCAGTTTATTGCCAGGTGATGTCTGTTGTGCTGCTGCACGAAGAGCAGCAAAGACAGAATCCGCTATCAAGGCTGCGTTAGTATCTTCAATAGCCTTTTTGGTGGCATTGAGGCCTACAGGGAAAAGTGACAAAACACCAACAAGACCTACAATCAATACACTCATAGCGATCAAAATTTCTATCAGAGTAAACGCTTTATATTTTCTCATTCCCCTATTCCTTATTTAAGAAGAAACCTTTGGAATCCATATAGTACGAGACAGAGACCTGAGAATTCGCCTCTCTCTATCCGTAAATTTGATGGTAATCCTGACTGCGCCAGGAAGTTTGTTGTCTCCAGGCTGGGTTTGGGGATACGCTGTTGTAGGATATTGTCTCCATTGGCTGCCTGCTGCATCATATTCAAAGCAATCAATTTGAAAACAATTGGGATCATTGGCAACGTATTGAGCAAGAATGTCATTGGATACATCAACCAGAGTGGTTGTGGTACCAGAAATATTGATCCTTCTTACTCTTCTCATAATATTATAGACATTGTAGCCTGGAACCATTTGCAAAGAATAATCCACTACTGCCATGCCATTCTGTCGGGAACTTCCAGAAATCCAGAAAGTATTGGTCTTGAACTGGAATCTGCCTCCAGCGGCAACCGTACCACCGTATGCTACATTGAAGCCATCGTAAGCTCCTCCTGTGTAGCCCGTAAGAGGAGTATTGTCACTGCTGGTCAATTCTTTTGCCATGATATCCAAAGCTGCCCTGGCATTTTGATAAACAGACATTTTGGCTTCAGAAATACTAAAAACCGTAGAAGTATGAGAAAAGACCATCACAACAGCACTGACTAAGACCAGCATCAATGCTACTGAAATCATCAATTCTATCAAAGTAAAACCTGCTTTACTTTTTTGCCAGCATATCATATAGAATCTCCCTATGGTTTTGCCCGAATCGTAAAATCTGTACGACCTGTATTCGCAAGAAAGTCCACTTTACATTCATATTCAAAGCCTGTCTGGTCGAATAGAATGTATATACCTGTTCCTGATTGTGTGGGAACCAGGATTGTTCCATCAGGATAAAAAGTCAAAACGAAACTTGTTGTTGTACCAGGAGATTTATAGGTAATGAACTCTGGTAGCTCCATAGCATTCCCTACCTGGTATAGAATCTTTTTTGTGGGGTCGGTTGGGTTATTGGGATCTGGGCCAGGCATGAAAGAATAGATGGTATTTTGTTTTCCTGTCACAGTGGTTTGTGTTTTTATGGTTTCATCCTGAATTGTCTGTGTTGTCCCACTAATGAAAAATACCACATATTGGCTTTCTCTTTTGGCAATGGCTCTTGCTCTTGCTTCCATGCAGGCCATCTGTACAATAGATGCTGCTCCCTTAAGCCTTCTTTGCTTCATGAAACCACTCATGGCAGGAACGCTCAAGCCTGCAATAACGACAATGATGGAAATCACGACAAGAAGCTCTATCAGAGTAAAGGCCATTCTTTTGTTTGCTTGTCTTTGGAACATAATATTACTATCCTTAATAGCCAGGGGCATCGCCCCTTCTTAACTAGAAATTTTTCTTTTTATGAATCGTTTCCTCAATGTATTTTGTATCCAATAGCCAGCTTACAATATCATCGCTATCCGTCGTGTTGAAAGCAGTCGTATCTTTATTGTTGGCATTGGAATCCACTTCATTTTCTCCGTTGATTCCTGTGGAAAAAATATCTATAGGAGTACCAATGCGATCTTTGGGAAGACGGGATTTGGCAAAATTGGGGTCCAAAAAATTGGGGCCAACAGGATTGTCATTTCTATGGTCTCGTCCTGGTGCAATTCGTAAAAAATTGCCCCAGGCATCGCAGTACATATCTTTATTGTCAGCACCACCAGAAGAATCCTGGACTTTGCTAAGAGTCTGGCTCAAAAAGGGATCATGCGTCACTTCATCTACTGTATAGGTTCTTTCCTCCAGCATGTAGCGAAGCCTTTTGTTGAATTCTTTGTAATCGTTATCTGTATATTTCCCGCCTGTATTGGAAATAGTACTCGCTGTCCCAGGATACCCTGTAGGAGGATAGTCCAGGTTAGGGTAAGCATAAAAGACAGCCCTGTATTGTTCGATGGCGGAAATCAAGGTAAGAATAGTGCCCTGGGTTCCTTTGATTTGCGATTTGATCATCATGCTGTTCCCCACAGCCATGACAATGCTTCCCAGAATCCCGATAACAGTAATCACCACCAGCAATTCAATCAATGTAAAGCCCGTTTTTTTCATGGCTTTCTCCTTAATGAATTCTATTTAGTATAGTTTGTAATCCATTTAAAATTGTCTTCTGTCTGATCACTTCCGCCATAAGGATCGCCTTCATAGTTGGCTTCTGTGTAGATCTGGATTCCTCGGAAATAAACAGCATTGTAATGAGGATGTAGAGGGGGATTGGCAATCACCTTTCCTGTTAAAGTAGGAGTGCGTCCATGAAAATTGCAGTACCAAAAAGCCTGACCAAAATGATCCAGATAGAGATTGCCCTTGCAATCTTGTTGCTGGAATTCAAAATACTGTATTCTAGGGCCACCATTGTTTGTGTCACCATCTAGGAAGGGCATCAAAACATCATTTCGATATTGGTAGTTTCCGCCAACAGACGTTGCACCACCATTGGCGACCATAGGAGGATAGACTCCATAGTCCTGCTCATAGGCTTTGGTTGCCTGAGCCAGTTGGTTGACAGTGGTTTTCACCTTGGCCCTCAATGCTCTTTCTTGTACTTTGCTCAAGCTAGGGATTAAAATTGCCGCCAGCACCCCAATGATGGCGATAACAACCAACAATTCGATCAATGTAAAACCCAAACGTTTGTTTGACATATCTTTTCCTTTCTTCAAAATAAAGTATTTACCAAACTCTTTTCTTTTGGTTGATGGTATCAAAAAAAGCATTTTCAGGCAAGTAAAAAAGAAATGTTTGTCTTGAAATATATTTTTGACGTTGTAGCAATGGTGATTACCTGGCGCAATTTCTCTAAAGTTGAGGGAAGTATTTTAAGATTTCGCTTTTGAGGCTGGAGAATTCCTTTTCTAAGACAGTCAGATATTTCTCCGCTTCATGGCGTTCTCCATTTCTGAGACTTGTTTCCAACTTCATGGCTATATTTTGCAATGATTCTCCACCGATATTTCCTGATGCACCTTTGATGCTATGAGCATGTCTTTCTGCGGAAACATAATCCTTTATTGCTAAAAAATTTTTTATAGCATCCATTTGTTCTGGTATATCCTTTAGAAAAATCTGCAAAATTTCCTGAAACAGGCTTTCGTCTCCCATAATATTTTCCAGGAGCTTTCGTTGATCCCATGTTACAGGTTCTTTTTTTCTGCCTGAAGTGTTTTCAGAATCATGGCTTGTGGAAATGTTTTTTTCCTGGCTTTCCAAAAGCCATTTTTCTAAGATTTTTGCAAGGGATTTTGCTGAAATTGGCTTAGAGAGATAATCATCCATCCCTGAGTTTAAACAAATTTCATGGCTTCCATGCATAGCATGGGCTGTCATGGCAATGACAGGAACGCTGTGATCCAAGACACCCGATGAAGGATCTCGGATGATTTTGGTAGCTTCCAATCCATCCATTTTAGGCATCTGGACATCCATAAAAACAAGATTGTATCGCATGGTTTGTAAAATCTGGATTGCCTCTAAGCCATCCGAAGCAAGATCGGCTTGCAGACCAAATTTTTTTAACATTCCTAGCATGACTTGCTGGTTAGGAAGATTATCCTCTACAAGCAAAATACGTACATTGTAACCTTCAAAGCGGTTGATCATTTCACGTATTGTATTTTTGGTGATGATCAGTTTGGAATATTGATTAGGGGCCAACTGGATTTTATTTTTTTCATCATGCTTGGAATAGTCTATATAAACAGGGCTGTTTTTGACAAGAGTTAAAGATAGAATATCCTTGAGTTCATGATCTCGAATGGGCTTTGTTAAATAGCCAGAAAAGCCAATCTCTCGGAGACGCCTTGAGTCTCCTTTTGTGCCCAATGAGGTCAAAATCACCATGCGGGTATCCCTTATATCTGGGTCGGACTGTATTGCCCTTCCCAAAGATTCTCCATTCATACCTGGCATGTTCATATCAATTAAAGCATGCTGAAAAGGGTCCTCTTTTTCTACAGCTTGCCTGAGTGCATGGATAGCAGACAGCCCATCCATGGCTTCAGAAGGCCTCATTCCCCAGGAGGACAATCGTAGCCTTAGTATTTCTCTGTTTGTGCTATTATCGTCTACAATCAAGACTTTTATATTTCGCAAATCTTGCAAAATGAATTTGTTTGATTGTGTTTGCACAATCTGCTTTCCCATAAGCACCGTAAACCAAAATTTTGAACCTTTCCCCTCAATGCTATCCACTCCAATCTTTCCCCCCATGAGCTCTATAAGCTGCTTGGAAATAGCCAGGCCTAATCCACTACCTCCATATTGCCTCGTTGTTGATGCATCTACCTGGCTGAATTTTTTAAAGAGTATGTCCATTTTATTTTGAGGAATGCCAATGCCTGTGTCACGAACAAGAAATCTCAGAGAAACTTCTTTTTCTGTTTCTGATTCGACAAATACCTGAACAACGACTTCTCCTCTATGTGTAAATTTGATAGCGTTTCCTGTAAGATTTGTCAGAATCTGACGTAGTCGCGCAGGATCACCATGTAAAAGTGTTGGGGTATCAGGCGATATAGCACATATCAGCTCGATATTTTTTTCATGAGCACGGATGGCGAGCGTAGATGCTAGCTCGTCCAGCAGGCTTGACAGGTCAAAAGGAATTTTTTCTATATCCAGTTTTCCAGCTTCTATTTTAGAAAAATCTAAAATATCGTTGAGCAAACAAAGAAGGGATTCGCTGCTAGTACGGACGATTTCAGCATATCGTCTTTGTTCATTGGAAAGTTCGCTGTCCAACAGCAGGCCAATCATACCAATAATCCCATTCATCGGTGTACGGATTTCATGGCTCATGTTGGCGACAAAAAGGCTTTTAGCAATGTTGGCTGCCTGCGCTTCCCTTGTCATTTGGTTGCTTTTTTCTATAGCTTGCTCCAGAGCTTTATTGGTAGCCTGAATTTTAGCTTCGGCTTCCTTTCTTGTGGTGATGTCACGGTAGATAGCATAGACACCTAATGGATTTGTATTCAGGCGAATCGGATTTCCAAGAAGAGAAACATGAATTTTTTTGCCACTTTTGGTTATGCGAACGGTTTCCAACTGGATAGATTTTCCTATACGGAGTTCATTTTCTACCATGATAGCTTCTTCATGGAGATCTTCTGGAACAAGAATATCCTGGATTTGCTTACCAATGGCTTCTTCCTGGGTATATTCAAATAGTCTTGTGAACTCACGGTTAATTTTTTGTATTTTATTTTCTTTATCCAGGATAACAATCGCCTCAGGTGCTCCTTCAAAAAGTTCGGACAGATAGGTAGATTGAATCTGGAGTTCCTCTTCTACCTGTTTTCTCTGGGTAATATCTTCCAGAATTTCAATAGCACCAAAAAGATTTCCCTGAGAATCTTTTATGGCAGCCACAGTAATAAATAGCCAGCAATTTTCTAAACGAGATCTAGGGATAAAAAGCAAGGTTTCATAGGCATCTTCGAGCAAGCCAGATTTATTCACTGCTTGTGGGTACCATTGTGGGATCAAATGATGAGTCTGATCCACTATAAGATCAGCAAGACAAGGCCTCTGTGCGCTATAGAATGCCTTCCAGTGATCGCAAGTTCCTATCATTTCTGAAGCTTCGATCTTGCTGAATTCTTCTAAAGCTCTATTCCAATGCAAAACACGATGGTCTTTTCCTATGACAAACGTTGGTTTAGGAAACCCCTGGATAATGCTGTATAGTCTTTTTTCGCTTTCCTGTAAAGCTTCCTGGGTTTTTTGCTGAAGAGATTGAAATCGGAAAGTTACCAGGCGTTCTTCAATGCGATGGGCAAAAATTCTATAGAGTCTGTGAGATCTTTCATCTATAGAATTGGACTGTTCAAAATAGATTATATCCTGGTCTGGCGTATTTTCATGAAAAACAAAAATGCTCTGGTTGGCGTTGTGAGGTGTATCCTGTATTTTGCTCAACGCCTGGTTCAAGGATCGTAGCCCCCAGGAAGCAACGAGCTTTTGCTCTCCAGGTAAGCCAGATATGATAGCGAAATATCTGGCATGAAAGAGCCTGGTAACTTTTTCAATGGCTTCCCATACCAGACGATCTTGGGACTCTGTAAACGCCAGAGCAGATAGTTCATGCAATATGGAAAGCTCTGCAAAAGAAGGAGCGATTAAGCTGTATTTAGATTCCTCTGGAAAAAATGATTTTCCGATGTCAGACATTCTTCGTTCCTTGACTGGCATTACCAACGGCGACTACTATGGTTTTATTGTGCAAGAGAGGCACATCGCTATAGCTTCCAATCTCTCCAAATGTCAATGCCCCCAATAGGGGAACATCCTTGCCTAAGGCTTTTTTCACAGCAGCGATTTCCTCTTTAAAATGGTCACCCATGAGCAAAATTCTGGAAATACAATCGAATATCAAGGCAAAGCCAGGATGAGAGACGTGATTCAATGCAGCATAAGCTGCTGTGCCTGCTGTAGTTATCAAATCTGGAATGTTACATTCCATGATATTTCCTACTGCCTGTGATGGTATTTCTGTCACAAAACTAATGCTATCATCGTCATTCACAGAAAAAGGATCCCTGATTATATATTGCCCAGTAATATCAGGAAATCCTAGAGGATGCATCATGCCTTCATAAGCGAATTCTTTTTTGGAAATTCCTCCTAACATTTTGCTGTATACATGAAAAGCAGGCATGTTGTCCATCTCAAATACAGTTTTTCCCGATACTTTGCTAATGGTTATAGGATGTCCCATAGGTTTCCACCCATGACCTATTCCAGTGCATATTTCTAGACCATCCAATATTGCCAAGGCCATAGAATCACTGGCAATCTCGTTTTCTGTGAACTGGTAGGTTTGAAAAAATTTCAGATTATCACCAGCACCACCACCGATGTATTTAAAATCTGGCCCAATCTGGCTATAAAGTCCGCGAAGCATTTCAGACATATTGGTCTGAAATCCGTCAGGCAAGACAATAATAGACCCTTTTTCTATGTCCTGCTCTGCCAGCTTTTTTCCCGCCTGGCATCCTACACCCCAGGGGTTTTCGCTTAATCCTTTCAGAAGCATAGTCATGACACGAAAATCGCCACTTAAAGAACAGATTCCAACTCCACGCTGATGGATTTCATCACCTGCAATGATCCCCCCACAGCAAAATCCAATGATTTTGGCATTATTGGCAACGCTTTTTATCCCTGCAAGAAGCTGTTTAGAATCATAAGAGACTGTAGTAAACACAACGAGTAATGTTGGTATTCCTGACTGTTCTATAGCACCTCTGGTTGCCTGTGCGCCTGCATAGAAAGCCTCTTGATGGTCGCTAAAAGATACACCTGACTTCATGACAAAATCTCCTTAATCCATGAGAATTAAGTAACTTCCCCATTGTTAATTCATTCAAGAATGAATGTATTATATTATTACATGACTATCGGCTAAATATTTTTGGGGCTAAATTTAAATGAGAATTAAACCTAGATTTTCCCTTAAAAGATGCGGAATATAGGGCATAAATCGTACCATTTTCATTTTAGCAAAATATTTCCATTTGTAAACTTTAATTAGTTTGACAATGTTAAATTCCACATATTGGCTAGCAATGACTTATAACGAAAATTGCATTTAATTCTTTTTCGTTATCGTTATCATTATCTTTTTTTGATGATGAAGATGATAACGATAATGATAAAGAGAAAGATAACGAATTAATTCCCAAATCTTTCGTAAGCTCTTGGTAATCAATAATCCAGATTTAACATTGTCAAATTAGGGGATAAGAGAAAAGTCTTTTGGGCAAAGAGAAATCGACTCACTTCCTCATCGGTATCGGAATCGATTCCCAATCCCAAGGTTACGCGACCGAATGTGTAATATGAGGCACTATGTAATGAAAGGCAATGATTTACAGCAGTTTTCAGTTGCATTGCATACAAAAATCACCTATAAAATAATCCGCAGATTACACAGACCTACATTCCGCACTTAAAAATTGAAGTTTTCGGAATTATGGATGAAGCGTGG
>CALKWO010000114.1 GCA_938003875.1 uncultured bacterium | reverse complement strand
TAGAAAATATTTTAACACGCTATTACCAGGGAATTCAGGATTTTTCTATATAAAAGAGAATACAAATTAGCCTGCTTCGGAGGCAATCTTTCCCATGCGTAAGCTGTAATCTTATCGTCATAGGTGTTAAGTTGCCTTGCAACAGATTGTAGCCGCAGGGTTGCGCCAAAAAAGTCATGTCTGCTCAAAAGCCGAACGCCAGCGCAATCCCTGCGTCTTTGGGAAATACCCTTTCACTGCCTTAAAAAGATTCGATTCAGTTAGTCTCTATTAGCAAAAGACGCAGGGATTGCGCTGAAGGTCGTCTTTTCCAAATAGATCGTCATTTTCGGCGCAACCCTGCGGCTACAAATCATTGCAATATAATTGATTATTGCTTAACACTTATGACGATTACGATGTTGTACTCTCTCTGACTTTGTGGTAAAAAATCTTGAGCGCATTAGCGGTTATGCCCAATTGCCAAAAAACGCAGGGATTGCTATGAATCTCTAGCATGATCTTTGCATACCAGACAGATGGAACCATACTTCAAGATTTCCTGCACTACCAGGATAAGGAGAGAATTCATATTCTACTTTTTGAAATTTTTCTTTAAAAAAAGAAAAGAGACTTTTGGCTACTTCCAGAACTTCTTCCTGAGAGAGAACGCGCTTATTTTTATCCTTCATCTCATATTGAGACTTCAGTAAGGATAAAATTTCTCCTGAGGGTTTTAAAAAGCGGGAGGCAGCAGGGATAATATGTTCTTGTTTTGTCCATCCGACATCAATTGTAATGATGTCTAAAGGCTCTGGGGCACGCCAGTGAAGAGCATTGGTTCTTTCATAAAGAACCACTCTGGAATCCTGGCGCAGCTTCCATGCTAGCGTACCATAGCATGTGTCTACAGAATAGACTTTTTGTGCATGGTTTTGCAAGAGGCAATCAACGAAGCCTCCCTGATGGCTACCTAGATCAGCAGCGATTTTGTTGTTCACATCAATATGAAAATGCGATAGGGCAAAAGCGAGCTTCATGCCTCCTTTGCCTACAAAAGTGCAGTCTTCTGGACGGTTGGATTTTGCTCTATGTCCCATGTATACCTGCTTTATCTATTTCCTGATGAAATATTGGTAATATCCCTGAATACTGCATAAGGCAATTCGTTTATAGAATTGAAACAATTTTTCAAATCGTATTTACAGATAAATTCCATCAAATCTTCTTCTTTTTTAGGAAACATTTTAAAAATGTCTAGCATACTGTCTGCTGTAATCAGAAACCTTGTCTTTACGATTCTTACCAAATATCGACATAGTATCTTTTTGCACTTTGCTGCAAAGGCAGGATTGGATTGGAAATGTTTTTTGATTTCAGAAGGTGCAATATATTCTAATCTGGATAGTATATTAGATGGAACAAGGTCTTGAGCATAGCGCAAAAGTTCAAAATTTTCTTCATAGCTATGGAGCATAGCCTCGCTATTGCAAAGAAAGTCTTCAACACACTGGTATGTCGTTCCTGATGCTAAAATTTCTAGTATCCGCTGCCTGAGTCTTTCTTCAAATGCTGGATTCTCCTCAATAACACTTTTAATAATGCTAAGCCTTGTCTTGATTTTTTCCATCAGTTGTCTGATATTCTTTTCAAATCGCCTGGTTTCTTGTTTTTGCATGATTCGTGCAGAGCTATAGCGAGCCAGAGAATCTGCTGGTAAGGGAACTTCTGTTTTTTTAGACATATCAAAGGTTACCGAAGCATCCCCTATATTGCTCTTGTTCAATCTTTGTGTTACTATCTGCTTATCCAAGGCAGGCATTTTTTCTGTTGCCATGAGATTTTGGTTTCCAGGATTTATCTTGGCTCCTGGAGGTGGGACAACAATGGCATTGGGTGGTAAACGGTCATCTAACATCGCTTCCATATTTTCTAAAGGTACCGAAAATGCCTTAGTAAGATAAGGAGATTCTTTTAAGGGTCTTCGTTCTGTTTCCATCCCAGAGCTACCAGGAACTGGCGCAACACGGGAAGGTGTGAAAGAAGCAGGCCTGACAGTAGTAGGGAAAACCCCAGATTTGGGATTTTCTTTTCCTCTTAAATAAACATCTTGTCTATTTAAAGTTTCCTGAGGAAAAGGAATAGGAGCAGGTCTGACAGTAGTAGGGAAAACTCCAGATTTGGGGCTTTCTTTTCCCCTTAAGTAGCTATCTTGTCTGTCTAAAGTTTCCTGAGGAAAAGGAATAGGAGCAGGCCTGATAGTAGTAGGGAAAACTCCAGATTTGGGGCTTTCTTTTCCTCTTAAATAACTATCTTCTTGTTCTGATACGACTTTTTGAGGAAAAGCAGGGGGAGTGGCTGGCCTTATCATAGTAGGAGCAATAGGCTTGCTGGTATCACTACCTTGATAATTTTGAAAAGAAAAAATCTGTGTTTTAGGAAAGGACTTTTTCGTATCTTGGGAAGCATGGATTTCAGGCATAGTAGCTTTGGGCTTTTGTGGATAAGGAAAAGCCATAGATACAGGAATTTGCGATTCTATTCCAAGAGGAGCAACCTCTGTAGACAAATTTGTGGCATTTAAAGTTGGATTGATATATTTCTTTGTTTCCCAGGATTTTGCTACTCCAGGACGCATTATCTTCGTGGTATCCATAGGCTGTTCTTTGATGTCCAGCTTTTCCCTGGCAGGAATTTTAGGGACAGCTTGCCGATCTTTATCCAGGAAATCCTTAGGTACAAAAGATACTGTTTGGGGTGTAGAAGTGGCTTTTAATTGCAGTATATTAGCAACATAGCCTGACAATGTATGGATAGTGATTGGCTGACCATAATCATCTAATAAAAGGCTTTGGCAACCCTGGCTTGTAAAAACAGGATAGGAAAATTGTCTTAAAGCAACCAACAAAGAGGGGATTTTCATTACCATCTCATAAGATCGCCCTTCTTTTCTCATCCAGGACACAAGGCTTTCATGATATTCCTGAAAGTGTTCTGGTGTTGGAAAACTTTGCAGCATATCATGGAAAAAATCGACATCTTCCTGGAAATGCAGTTGTATTACTTTTTCTATTCTCATTTTAGGATTGTTATAAAGATAGAGACTATCGTATTTCTCGCTCATGTAACCAGGTAGAAAAGCTCTTCTGATGACTCGTTCCAGCATACCAATGCAAACGCCTTCTGTAAATTTCCCAAAATAATGCATAATTTTTTCTTGTTCATTATTTCGTAAAAAGTAGGAAAAAACATTAGGGAGATATTCTGGGGTCGTCTGTTTGATAAATAAAGCATAACGACTCTCGATAGGAACGCTGGAGTCTATATACGAAGGATCAATCAATTTTACCTGAAATTTTTCATTCATGCGAAAGTTATCGGGTTGAAGATCTCGGAAATATATACCTTCACTAGCGTAGGAGGCAATGGTATAAACCATTTGATAGACATTTTCTAAAATAGCATTATCGTCTAGTTGTGTAAAGCCTTCCAGAAGAGAATAGGGTAAAATATCTGCGATCATAAAGGGAGAATTGATCAGATCATTTCTATCCAAGACTTCCTGGGTGATTTCCATGATTTTTTCTGTCCCAGCATTGCTGATCAGTGCCTTCTGAAGAATTCTTACGAGCTGTTCTGGTGCGATCTTTAAATTAAGATAGCCTTCATAAAGCAACCTGGAATAGTCTTGTTCTGTTCCTTGATAATCTTCATTGATATATAGAGAATGTCCGCGAATTTTAACAATATTGGATTTGGCATTGTATTCTTTGATTTGAAGCTGTCCTAACTTTACTATAGCAATGATATCATTAAAAAAGATATGAAAGTCTCCTCTCGGACGATAGATTGCAATCCTTTTTCCCTTGAGAGAAGCGATTTCAGGCAAAGGTATTCTGCCTATAAAATCTAGGACTATAGCTTGCTGGACATGTTTGGATGCTCCTTTACCTATATCTTTTTCTATTTTTACAAGCAGAGAGACATCATGCTCGTTCCCAAAAGCAAGATATTGCAAAGGTATAACTAAAGCATTTTGAACAAGAGGCTTACCTGTATATTGCTGGTAATATGTCATGCGATTCCATCCAAACTTTGCAATCACAATATTTATTGCCTGATAAATTTATGATTGCAAGCGATTCTGTTTTGATAAAATACTTTTTTATATTTTATAAAAAAGAGTAAATTTTGTCAAACTCTTTTCTATAGAAACAGAAATGTAGAAAGGGAAATTATTAAAAGACATTCCAAAATGCTATGTTAGGAAATAAAAGATAAATTAAAATGGTTGGAAAATAAAAAAAGGCAAGGATATTGCTACCCTTGCCTTAATGGGTAAGGCGGGAATTGAACCCGCACGGCTATTTAAGTAGCCATTGGATTTTAAATCCAACGCGTCTGCCGATTCCGCCACTCACCCAGAAGGAGGAAAAAAAGGTGGCACTCGGATTTGAACCGAGGAACTAATGGTTTTGCAAACCATCGCCTTGGGCCACTTGGCTATGCCACCAAAATTTTCTTTATTATATCAAAATCTTATACTTTGTCAAGAAAAAAATATTTATTTTGAAAAATGTATTAGTCAAAATGATCCTGTGCAAAATGAGTAGTGCTATGGCAATAGCATCTACTCCATTTTGCGGTTCTAGCATACTTTTAAAGAAGGCACTATTTATATCTTCTCTGGAAATATGTTCAACAACATTTTGACTAAAACAATTTATTTTGAAAAAGTTACTGTTGTGCCTGTAGATAGCAATGGCAAAGTTTTCCAGCTAGGCATCCAGGATAGATCGTATTTTTTCTATTAATGATATAGTATTAAATGGCTTGCTGATGAAATTTACATTCTCTTCCAGTACACCATGGTGGACGATGACATTTTCTGTATAGCCTGATGTATAAAGAATTTTCATGTCAGGAATTCTTGCTTTTATCTGGGTGGCAAGCATTTTTCCGTTCATGCCAGGCATGACGACATCTGTAATTAGTATGTCAATTGTCGCTTTATATTGTGCTGCTATCTCTAGTGCTTCCCCTCCATTCGATGCTTCCAAGACATTATATCCATATCGTCTCAAGATCATCGCTGTCATACCTCTTACCATGTCTTCATCTTCTGTAAGCAAAATAGTCTCATTGCCTTTAAATTTGTAAGCCGAAGTTTCCATGTCTAAGGAAGAAGTTTCATGGGAAAGAGAGACTGCTGGAATATATACCTTGAAGATAGTTCCTATTCCTATTTCAGAATATACCTCAATGAAACCGCCTGCCTGCTTAATGGCTCCATAGATTGTAGCAAGACCTAAACCTGTTCCTTTACCCAACTGTTTTGTGGTAAAAAATGGTTCAAAAAGATGTTTTTTGGTTTCATTTGTCATACCTTGTCCTGTATCGCTTACAGAAAGTAATACGTATTTACCTGGCGTTGCCTGGTAATGAGTTTGCGCATATTCGGAATCCAATTCTATATTCGCTGTCTCTATGATCAAGATGCCGCCTTGCTCCATAGCATCTCTGGCATTGACAGATAGGTTGACAATAACCTGCTCTATCTGCCCAGGATCCATATTTATAGAAGAAAGATTTTTTCCATACTCTACTTTAAGATTTATATCTTCTCCTATAAGCCTTTTCAACATTTTATATAATTTATAAAGAATGTCGTTTAAATCTATGATTTTAGGCTTTATGATATTTTTTCGGGAAAAACATAAAAGTTGTGATGTCAGGGATGCAGCACTATCAGCAGCCTTTTGTATCTGAGAGAGGTATTCTTCAACGACACTATCTTCTTCTAGATCCATCTGGGCCAGATCAAGATTTACTTTAATGGCCGTCAGGAGATTATTGAAATCATGAGCTACACCACCTGCAAGCCTCCCTATTGCTTCCATTTTCGTTGCCTGTAAAAGATTTTGCTGAAGCTTTTCTTTTTCAGTAATATCCCTTGCAGTAGCATATATACAAGATTCATGATATTCGATTCTCCATTCCAGCTTTTTGTATTCTTCCTTTTTTGTTTTGAATCTACCTGAATAAAAAGACTGGCTATCTGTTTTTGCTTGGTTATGAATAATATCATCAAAGATTTTTTTATCTTCTTCATGAATAAAACAGAGGAGATTTTTCTTGAATGTTTCATTCATAGAAAAACCAAGTATTTCCTCCCAGGATTGGTTGATTTTTTTAAAATTGCCAGCATGATCTATAATGCATAAAATATCAGGAGATACAGCGAAAAATTTTTCCAGGTCTTTTGCTGCTTCTGCAATGAATTTTTTCTCCCTATCCATTTGCTTGTACCGTAAAAAGATAACCAGAGCAATGAAGAGTAAGGCAGTAAATAAAGTGATTCCAATCGGAGAGAGCATGCGACTGACAATTATCCAGTTCCAGTCCCCAGCATCAAAATCCATCCCAAAGACAGCAATCAATTCTCCTGTATCGGGCTTTTTTATAGGGACCAGCGCACTGATCCACGTTCCCCATCTATCTGTTACAGGATTGCTTACATCTGCTATCTGTAAAGCAAAAACCTTTGCCAGTGTAGGGGCTTCTTCTGTATAAAGCTGTCCTGGCGGAGAATAGTATTCCGAGGAAGGAGCTTCTGTTCCCATAAAAAAAAAGGGCGGAGACTCCTTACGTTTTCCCATAAGGTATAGATATCGGTATCTTGGGTTGGCGTTTCGTATTCTTATTATTTGCTCATTAAGATATTTATAATCGCAGGATAAAAGATCTGCCTCTGTTCCTGTAAGATTCATAATCTGTCTGTAGTCAAGAGCCTTTGCTAGCATGTTAGCTTCAGAAAGCATAATGCTTCTCATGAATTGGTCTGCCTCTTTTGCTTCAAACCATGTAAAAAAAGCACCTGCTAGAAAAATTATTATTAGCAAAAAAATACTTCCATACCATTTTCCTATATTTTTATCTATTTTATGCATACATTTCTCCCAACATGGGATTCTCAGTACCGAGAAGCCATGTTTTATTTCAAGAATTCTTTTAAGATAAATTCTTGGGCTTGCTCCCAATAGTTTGCTGCATCCGAGAATTGTACCTGCATAGAAAAAATCATATCTGGGCCTTGTATCTTGCCCTTATTTTTTGCTTTTGGATTTAAGGGAATTTGAGCAGAGGGACATTCTGAAAGCATTTCTTCTACCTCAGGACTCAATAAAAAGGATATGAGCTTTTTGCCATTCTCAGGATTAGGAGAATTTGCAACCAGAGCGAGTGTGTTAGGAATGAAAAGAGTCCCCATCTGTCCTGGCTGGCTATCAGGATAGAGTATCTTGACGGGCTTATTCTCAAGAATTTCTATCATGGCATCGTCTGTGTCCGTTAAGGCGATGTCCAGCTCACCTGTGCCTACCTTTTCAGCACAAGCTTTGTTGCCACTTTCTATGCAAACCTGGTTCGATTTTAACTGCAAGAAAAATTCTTTGGCCTTGCTGATGCCTAAAGCACTGAACATGCAGGCAAAATGGGTTGCTGTTGTACCAGCCACGGGCTTTGCTATCCCGAATCTGCCTTTCCATACAGGCTTTGTCAGATCGTAAAGGCTAGAGGGAAAATCTTCTTCTTTGACTCGCTTTGTATTGACGATCAAAACCCTCGCTCTTGCAGCAAAGCCTGTCCAATAGCCATCGCTATCCTGAAATGTTTTGGGAATATCTTGAGCAGCAGAAGGACGATAAACTGCCAGTATGCCTTTTTGCTTCAATCTCAGGGTATTTACGATTTCGTTGTTCCAGAAAACATCACAGCGAGGATGCCTGCTCTCTTCTATAAGAGCTGCTGTCAGCCCAACGGTTTTCGTACTTTCTGTATCGTATTTCGCTCTAACCTGGATACCTGTCCTTTCTTCAAATTTTTTCAAGATAGGCTCAGAGAAATTGCGATCCAGTGCGGTATAGACAACCACCTGCTGTTGCTTTTCACAGGCAACGAAAAAGAAGCATAGCATCATAAGAATATAAAATTTTTTCATGGTTTAAATCCATAAAGAAAGACTTCGCCTTTAGAGCCACCAATAGCAACAAAAGCTCCATTATCAGAAAAAGTCGCAGATTGCAAATTTTTGTTGATAATGACTTCATAACGACACACAGCAGTCGCTGTCTCATGGATTCGCATCTCCCCATCTCGTGTCGCAAGCATGAGAAATTCTCCTGTGCTATTTAGCTCCAGGCCAACGATGCCACCTCCTTGTGTAAAATCGCTATAAGGAGCATCTATCTTCCAATCATCCCTATTGTTCAGGGTACAAAAAGAATGATATTTCACTTTATCGAAATACTTTCCATAATCACTAGAGGAATATCTGCCAGGGTCATGGTAAGCACTTTTCACAAAAAGCAACCTCCGTTCCCACATCTTTCTACCATCGTTGTTCCAGGCTTCTACCGTAGGGTCAAGAAGAAGTTGCCAGTATCGTATTTTTCCTCGTAAATTTCCTGTATACAAGAATCGCATATCAGGAGATATGGTAAAGCAGGCGATTTCTTCTCCCCAGGGAGCACCGCGTTCATATTTCATATACCCATCTCTTGCATTCCAGATCCTGATCAGGCCTTCTTCGTCTCCGCTGAACAAATATTGTCCGTTTGGGCTATAGAGAAGATGAAAAATCTTACGATAGTTTGTTTCCCATTGGGCTATTTTCTTTTTTTCAGGAAGACTCCAGATGATGATTTTACGGCATGCACTGGCAATATACTGATTGTCAGGGCTTAAAGCTAAAGCATAGATGGGATGGTCATGGCCCTTTAAAGCCTGTATTTCTTTTTCTTTATGGACATCCCAAATTCTTACCACCTGGTCTTTACAGGACGTAACCAAAAGCTTCCCGTCATTGCTGAGAAAAGCCCTGCTTACAGGAGATGGATGGCGAAAGCTTTTGACAACCTTCAATGTTAGAGGATCTAATAAACAGGCTCTGTTATCATCCGATGCTGTTACAAGGTATTGATTATCATAGCTGAATTTTACAGAAGTAACAGCTTGCTTGTGAGGAAAAGCAGATAAAATCTGTCCAAAATTTTCATACTGGGCAATTTTATATGCCATCCTTAAAGGGAAGATTTGTTCAAAAATGCTTCCATCTTCATGGGTTACAACTATGTTCAACAAAGACATCGGGGCCTGGAGCATAGCTGTTGTCTTGAAAACAGCCTGTTTTTTTCCAGCACTTTCGTCAAAATATAGAGAGCATGGAAAACTTTGTTTTTGCTCTGGTTTTTTGCTGACCATCTCTGCTGTAACGGTTTTGATATTTTTCTCTGCTTTAATTTCACCACTTACCAGAGTTTTATCCTGAAAGGTAAGAGTGGGAAAACGATATTCTGTTCCAGGATTCCAGAGGCTAATCTCATCTCCAAAGGAAAAAATACCAAAGAAAAAAGCTAAATAGACAAATAGAATAGGCATGGTTCACCTCTTAAAAATTGTCAGGATCGTTTTTGTTGATGCTATCTGGTGAAATCTTTTTTCCGATTTCTATAAGACCTAAAATTAAAAGAAGCATCCCAAATAAACGCAAAAAACCTAAAATAGTATAAAAATTGCTACCAATAAAAGGTATATTGCTTACCATAGTGTAAGCGAAATTGGCAATAGTACAAAAGATATAAATGGAAAAGAAGCCCATCAATTGGTTTTTTCCAGGTAAAAAAGGCCAGTTTGCAACAACTCCTAATCCGACGATATCCAGCAAAAAATAACTCCATTGAATTACTGTCCATAGAGTATGATCCATTTTTTATCCCTTTACAAAGTTTTTTCTTGAGGCAGGCTACTTTTGCCTTCTCTCATTTTTTGGATAAGGCTTCGCTGGTACTCCAGAAAAGCCTGCTGTTTTTGCCATGCTTCTATATGCCGCCGCATGGAAAAGCGAGAATAGAAAAATTCCAGGGCAAAATACAGCACAAGTAAAATATAAAAAAAAGGCCCTGTAATAAAGAGCCACTGGTTCATAGAAAGAAAAAAAGAAGCATAGATAATCATGAATACATGAAGTAAAAAGAAAACACCCATACGCCAGTTTACACCACTCAAATAGTTCATTTGGAAAGAATGGAGTGCCATATCTCCCCATTGCTTTCTAGCCATGATGAGCATAAAAGGCTTTTTCAGAATAGAAGAAATCAGAAATAAAAGAGCGAAAATCATTTCAAAAATAGCGGGCTTTAGCCTCAGAAAAACATCGCTTTGCAATTGCCAGCTAATGATCCCCATCAAAATCACCAGAACCGCACTCCAACTGGCAAGGGGCTCAAAGCGTTTTTCTTTTGCATAAACCCAGATAACTTCCCCCAAAGCAAGAACAATCGCAGCCACTACCCCTGCATCCAGCCCATAGTATTGCTCTATTAGCCAGAAGCCAATAAGAGGTACCATAGAGTAGAGAAGGGTAAAGACCATTGTGCTTCTTGAAGGAGCTTGCATTTCCTGAGACATAATATATTTTCCCTATAGTTTTGTAGAATCTTTATTTTTATTTATATATTCCCATATTCCGCAGCTTGTAAGTGAACTTTTTTCGATTTTTAGAGAGAACCACAGATAAACACAGATAAACACAAATAAAAATTTACTTTAGAACGAAATGGACTTTCAAAATATAAACAATCCGCAGATTACACAGATTATGCAGATGTAAAAAAGCATAGCATGATACTAAAATCAATGAAATTTAAAAAAACTATTATAAAATATTATTTGTGTTCATCTGTGTTTATCCGTGGTTCAAAAGTTAAGAGTTCTCTGTGCCCTCTGTGTCTCTGTGGTTAATTCTATTTTTTTAGTTTATGGCCGTTCGCAGTATAAAAACAATTGCGTATAATTTTATTTTACCTGCCATATCGAGTGACGGTAGATCCCTCTCGATCTTTATGGACTACCAGCCTGGCAGGGAGATAGTTATTGAGAATGGGTAAGTGGCTTATGATTCCAATGGTTCTCCCTGTATCCTGTAGGTTGCTCAGGGCTTTGACTACGATGTCCAGGGACTCTTCATCCAGACTTCCAAAGCCTTCATCCAGGAACAGGCTTTCCAGAATGGCACTTCCTCCTGAGTTATGCCCCAACTGGTAGATCCTCTCTGCCAGTGCCAGGGCAAGAGACAGGGAGGCAATAAAGGTTTCGCCTCCGCTCAATGTCTTTGCCATGCGGGTCTGGCTGGAATTCCAGCTATCGTTTACGTAGATTTCTCTGTTGAGGATGCTAAAAGTATATCGCCCACTGGAAAGCATATCGAATTGCGCACTGGCATCTTCTACAAGGGTTTTCAGGGCTTCTTCCAATACATAGGCAGGAAAGCGATTGGATCTAAGATCTTGAGAAAGGACTTTTTGTGTTTCCTCTTGTTTTTCCAGAATCTTGAGTTCTCTACTCCATTCTTCTATCTGGAGAAGATTTTTTTCCATATATTGTATTTCTTGCAATTTTCTACCTTTCTCTTCTATTTTTTGAGAAAGTATCTCTTGTTTTTCCTGCATTTCTTTTTGAAGCTTTTGAAGATGGGCAGATGTAGCCGTCCGCCCCACAATTTTTTTCTGGCATTCTTCCATGCGGCTTTCTACTTCTTTGATCTGCAAGCGTTGCTTCATAATCTGATCTTCCCAATTTTGCAAAGAAGCAGGGTCTACTTTCAGAGAAAGCAATTCTTCCAGGCTTTTTAAAGCAAAGTTTTTTTGTATTTCTACCAGATCGCTCTCCAGCTTTTCTTTTTCCTCCAGGATTTCTTTTGCATTTCCTTCCAGCATTTCCCACTCCTGGTTCAGGCCTTTCTTTTCCTGCTCCAGAAGGAGGCTTTCTTCTCGCATTTTCTGGTAGGAGGTAAGGATGCTTTCTTTTTGTTTTTTGCAATTCTGAAGCAGGCTTTCTATGTCTTTGCCTTTCGTGATTTGCAGCAGGCTTTCCGATAGGCCTTTGTTGGATTGCTGAAGGATGGAGATCGCTTGTTTTTTTTCTTCGAGAGACAAGGCTATTTCTCCCAGAATAGATTCCTGCCTGGCCTTGAGAACTTCCATTTCAGACAGCCTTCGGTTCATATCTTGCTTATAAAAAGAAAGCTGATCCAGAGCCAGACAAACATCCTGATATTGCTTTATCCCATTCATGATGGTTTCTTGAAGATTTTTTACCTCTATGCCTAGCCTTCTTTTTATCATATCTTCTTTTTGCTTCTGCTCTCCATCGCAAATTTTTTTTTCTTGTTCTGCCTCCATCATCCTTTTCTGGGCAGCATTGTATTGCTGCAAGGCAATTTCCTTTTGAAGAGATATTTCTGCAAAGGCCTTTTCGCTTTGAGTCAGCCTTTTCTGGCATTCCTGTACACGCTCTATCTTCTTTCTGGTTTCTTCCTGAGCCAGCCCTATGTTTTCCCCTGCGGAGAGGCTCTGTATCTTTTCTTCCAGGATTTTTTTTTGCTCCTGATGCTGGGAAAGACTTTGTTTTCGCTCTTCTTTCCGTTTTTCTAAAGCCAGAATAGAGGAAGATTGTTCTCGAAGCAGGCTTTGCTTTTCCAATATGCTGTTTTGTGTCTTTTCTTTTTCTTTCGTAAGACTGGCAATGCCTTTTCGGATTTTTTCTATTTCTTCTTCATAGCAGACATCGCCCATGAGCCTGGAAAGGGTTTGCCCCATAGCATCCAGATGGGATTGAATCCCCTGGGCCACTGCTCTTTCTTGCTGGAGCTGCTTTTGCTTTTCTGTCTCCTCGTTGCATAAAGAAGAAAGCAATGTTTCCTGTTCGGTCAGGAGTTTTTCTATTTTTTGAAGCTCTTTTTGCTTTTGTTCAAGACGCTTCTGGGCCTCCTGAAAGTTTTCCTTTTCTTCTGACATCAAAGGCAACTCTTTCACTTCATTTCCACAAACAGGGCATGGCATACCAGGTTTTATGTGTTGGCGAATGCAACCAGCAAGGTTGTTTGTATAAAGATGCGTCCAGCTTTCTTTGCACTGTTCTAGCTGCAATAGAAGCTTTTCTTTTTTTGTATAGCTTTCTTGTCGCCGTTTTTCCAATTCTGCCTTGTCTTCCAGGCATTTCTGCATTTGCTTTTCCAGAATAGAAAGGGAATTTTGCAGTATCTCTATCCTGGTTTTGTCTTTCTGGTATGGCTCCCATATCTGGCAGATTTCCTGGAATAAACTCTCTTTTTGAGATACCTCTTGTAGGATTTCCTGAACCTTTTTTTGCAAACTAGCCAGGCTTTTTTCTTCTGTGGAAATTTTCTTTGCAATGTCCTTATGCTGCTTTTCTTCCACTTCCAGACGTTCTTTTTCCTTGCCTTCTTCCTGAAGATGGTATTTCAGTCTCTCCTGAAGCTGAAAGGCTTGCTCTAGTTCCAACAGCCTCTGCTCCATCTGCTTTTTATCCCCTGATTTTTCCATTTCTTCCTGAAGCCTCTTTACCTGAGTTTCCCATTTTTCATAGGAAGACAAAAGGGATTTGTATTTTTGCTCTTTTTCCTGATTGGAACGCACTGCCTCCTGGAACAAGGCAAACTTACGCTCATAATTCTGGGCTGCTTCCAGAAGAATGCTACGGAAGGTTTCTGCTCCCTGGAATTTTTGAAGAACCTGCTTTTGTATTTCCATTTCTGCGAATTTTTTTTCCTGTTCTTTTTGTTGCTTTTGGAGGATGTCCAGATTGGATAAAAGCTTTTGGAGTTGTTGCTCGATTTCCTGCTTTCTCTTGTATTCTTTTCTATAGAAGCTTTGCTTTTCTGCCAGATCTTTTTCTTGATTGGATAGCTTATCCTGCCATATTTTCCCCTCTTGAAAACGTTCATACTGAGCATCCATCTCAGGTATTTTGTCATAATTTTTCTGGGCAGAATCCATCCTGGCAGACTGCTCTTTGTTTCTTTTTTCCCATTGTTCCAGCTTTTGTCGGAGAAAATCCATTTTTTTCTGGCTGGTCATGGCCTTTCCCGAAAGTACCTGATATTGCTCTATCTGAGGCACAAGAGGCAGTACTTTTCTGGACATGGCAATTTTTTCTTCTAATTTTTTGAATTTTGCATCCTGTGAGAGCAGTGCCTGGTATTGCGATTCGTATTGTTTCAAAACAAGCATAATATCCCATATTTCCTGAGCTTCTTTCAGCTTTGCGTTAAGAGACTGGACTTCTTCCTGGGATTGCTGTATCCTTTTCTCCAATTCTCGGAACCCTTCTTTTAGCTCCTGAATCTTTTCTATATTGATTCCAGAAAATTCCTCTTGCAAACGTTTTTGTATTGTCTCCATACGATCTTTGATCTGCTCGTATTTTTGCGAAGCTTCTTTTTGCATATCGCCTAAAATTTCCAGGTTTAATAAGCGAATCAAAATATCTTGTCTGCCTTTGCTATCCTCTAAAAAATTAGCAAATTCTCCTTGAGGCAAAACAATACAACGTGTAAAAGCATCATAGTCCAAACCCAGGATCTGCCCTATTTTCTGGTTTACCTGCCTTACTCCAGAGCAAACCCCTTGCCAGTTGTCTTCATGGAGCTGGTCTAAAATTGCCTGACTTCCTTTGCTATGACCTAATTTCCTGGCTACTCTATACTTAGCCTTTCCCATAGAAAATTCCAAAAGTACACTAGCATTTTTCAACCCCTGGGAAATCAGACTCGAAAGCTCTGCTCCCAATCTGGGGATTTTTCCATACAGGCCAAAAAGAATAGAGTCCACCAAAGAACTCTTTCCACTCCCTGTTGGCCCTGTGATAGCAAAAAGCTCCATCTCAGAAAAATCCACCTCAACAGCCTTGCGAAAGCAAGTAAAACCTTCTACCCTCAATTTTAAAACCTTCACGTAAAATGACTCCTTGCATTGACTTACCCATAATACTGTCAACTTAAGAAATTAAGATTTAATTGTAAAACTTGTCTTGCAACAGATTGTAGCCGCAGGGTTGCGCCGAAAAAGTCGTGTCTTCTCAAAAGTCGAACGCCAGCGCAATCCCTGCGTCTTTGGTCAATACCCTTGAATCCGATTCAGTTAGTCTCTATTGTCAAAAGACGCAGGGATTGCGCTGAAGGTCGTCTTTCCCGAATAGATAGTCATTTTAGGCGCAACCCTGCGGCTACAAATCATTGCTTTGTCTCCTCCCTAGTCGTTGGTCAATTCCAGGAAAATATCTTCCAGGCTTTTTTTGCCTTCCAGCTTTTTTCTCAGTTCTTCCAGTGTCCCTAGTGCGATCAATTGACCTCCATTTATAATGCCAATGCGGGTTGCTGTTTCTTCTGCTACTTCCAAACTATGCGTTGACATAAATACTGTAGTTCCAAGACTAGACTGCTCTTTCATAATATTTTTCACAATTCTGGCACTTTTGGGATCAAGGCCGACCATGGGTTCATCCAGGATCAAAACTTTAGGAGAATGCAAGAGGGCTGAGGAAAAAACCACCCTCTGTTTCATCCCATGAGAATAGCTCTCGCAAAGGGAGTCCACATAATCTCCTAGCTCAAAAAGATGAATTAGCTCCTGGATTTTTTCCTGCATTTTTTTTTCTGGCATATTGTACATGCGCCCAACAAATTCCAAAAGTTCCCTGCCTGAAAGCTTATCGTAGAGATAAGGCTGATCTGGAACATACGCAAGACACTCTTTGGCCTGGAGATAAGATTCCTTCATGGAAAAATTGCTAATATGGATTTCCCCTTGGGAAGGCTGCAATAGCCCTACCATCATTTTAATGGTAGTGGTTTTTCCTGCTCCATTTGGGCCAAGAAAAGCAAAAATTTCTCCTGCTTCTACTGTAAGAGTGAGGTCTTTCACTGCAACTTTATCTACAAAATATTTTGAAACCTGATGGATTTTAATCATTTTTTCCCTTCTATTCCTGGCCTAGTATCATATCTTTCTCGATGATCGTTCCTTCTTCACCTATATGAACTGTAGGTGTAATGACATTCAGCTTATATGATGTATGCGCAGGCCTTTCTGTTTCTATGATTCCTTCTACTGTTTTTATAGTCATTTTCATGCTTTCAGGCGACATCCTGGGTAGCTTAAGATCAACAATGAAAAAATAGGGAGAGCCTTCTATTGCACTTTCTCCATCTACGATGGAATTTTTTTCTAACTGGAAGGCAGAAAGTGGTTCTGTAATTACGACCTGTTCGCCTGTGTATATTTTAAGATATTTTTCCAGCCCTCTTCTTGTCCCTCTCATTCTATATAAAGGTATGATCTTTGCAATGACTTCTCGTTTTTTTTGGATCGTCCAATGCTCTCGTAATGACAATGCCATCCATCCCGCTAGCCATGAAAGATATTCTTCCAGCCATGATTCGAAAGGTATATGCAAAGGGAAATAGCGAGCAAATTCTCTCTGGGAAGTTTTTTCTAGTGGTGGAAGAAAAAGACTTTCTCCTTCTGAAAACAAAAAGGAAAAACGAGGATGGAAAAGATCAGAAAGGATTTCCAGGGCTTCCATCAGTCCCTTTTGTCCTTCCCTGTAGAAATGGATATTGTCTTCTTCTTTTTGGGCAAAATATCTTTGTTCATGATCATAGATTTGCCATTCTTTATCTTCTATCTTGATCTTGATTGTTGCATTTTTGGAAAGACTGTGAGCGCATTGGTCGAATTTTTTTTGGATTTCTTCAGGTATATTTTCCTGATTAAAATCAGCAGCATATTCTCCTTCTATGCTAAACATATAACCTTTTAGTGCGTTATCATTCCTTCCATTCCAGATTCTTTCAAAGATATTCATATACTTTATGAGAAAAGAATCCTTTTCTGGTGTACCTCGATGGAAAATAGAAGGTAAAAAAGGAAGATATACGCTTTCCTGTTGTTTGTCATTTGGTATCATCTCAATTCCTCTCGGACATGGATTTCCAGATTTTTAAGCGTGATCAGTCCCTGGATTGGCATCTCTATTTGTCCATTGTCCAGAATTACCTGGTTTACATTGATTACATCCTTATTTTTTTCTACAATCTGAGAGAGTTCATAGATAGTCAATGCCCTGCGATAAGGCCATCCTGTGCCATCTGGACCGCCAACCAAAGGATCAAGGTATTCCTGAATTCTTTTTTTGATTTGCGATTCCAATTCTTTCTTGTTGATGTGAAAAGCACAGGTGATTTGAATATTGATATTTACTGTAGTATAAACAGGAGCTTTGACTTCAAGCCAGGTTCCGATCAATTTTCTGTCTTCCAGATATTGCTTTACAATAGGAATCAGCTCTTGATAATGTTCGCTATCTTGAGCAACAATCATGACTTCAATTTTTCCTTCTTCAGGATAGGATTGTACGATAGCTCGTTTCACCTGAATATTGGTAGTCTCCTCTGTAGACTGAATGGCAAGAATCCTGAAGTCTTCTTCTGTAATGGCCCTATATCTGGATTTCATAAATTTCAGTACCATCTTTTTGATCTCTTCTACAGATATCTCTTCTCCTTTTTGCAAGACAAAAAGCTCCTCTTGCTCTTTGACTATCCAATATTTTCGATCTCCATCTTCAATGACCCATTTAGTCCCTGGATTTTTCACAAAAACTGTAGCATAATCTGTGACCAAAAGCCCTTCTTGTACAAATTCTTCTCTTAGTTCTCTGGAAATCTCCCTTTGGTTTAAAACTTTACTATGTTTTAGCTCAGTTATAAACAGCTTTTTCTCTTCTACCCTTTTTAGAAAATATAAGATTTCTTTGTACTCTTTATCCAGATCTTTCTCATTCAGCAGGGCATCTACCTCTGTGCCGCTAGCTCCTGCTATTAGCCTGAGAAAGTTCAGGTATGTATTTTCTGGTATTCTATCTATTCTATACAACATCGTCTCTGCTATCCAGCAGAGAAGCTCCAAAATCGTGATTCCTGGGTCAGAAGGGTTGTAATTTGTCCAGACTTCGCTGTACTTAGGAATGGAAGCAATCATTTCATCCACAAAATTTTGGTAGCTCTTATTGAAAAGCTTTGGTATAGGCAAAGGCATAGTTTTTTCCTTTTCAGCGTTAGCCGTAAACTATTTTGGATGGCATTTCTAAATATTTTATCATCTAGCAGTTGAATTTGCAAAAACAAAAATATGCCTGGTAAGCAAATGTTTGCATGCAAGGCCAATGCCCAACCAGTTGCCTATTGACAGACTCGACGAAATAGTTTATGATAAGAAAAATTGTGTTTTCGCTGTAAACTATTGATAATCAATATTTATTTAACTTAAGAAAATTTTAACTATATGGAAAAATGGACAATAGAAGACATCCTTCAGGAACAAAGCGCAGAGCAGTTTGATATTTCGCCTGATGGCAACTGGTGTGTTTGCATAAAGAATGTTCCTGATAAAGAGAAGGACGCTTGGGCTCAAAACATTATCCTTTCTTCTTTGAAAGAAAAAAAAGAAATAGAGTTGACCAGAGGCACAGAGAATCATCGCGCGCCTAGATGGTCGCCTGATGGTGCATACATTGCTTTCTTATCATCCCGCCCTTTGCCAAAGTCTAAAAATGGATCAAAGGACGACAATAAGACACAGATATGGCTTATGTCTACCTCAGGAGGAGAGCCATGGCCCCTTACGGAAATGGAAAAAGGAGTATATGATTTTTCCTGGGCTGAAAAAAATAGCATTGTATTTTCAGCAGCCGAAGATTCCTGCTATTATGAATCTAAAATAAAGACAGATAAAGACAGTTCCCTGGTGGTAGAAGACGATGAACATGCTTCTCCTGTCCGTTTTTTTAAAGCAGAAATTCCTTCCAGAAAAATAAAACGTCTCACGGAAAATCCCGACCGTATAGGAATTTTTTCTGTTTCACCCGATGGCACTAAAGCATTGGCCGTTCATAACCAAAGCCTTCGCTATGGCTATGACCAAAAAATTCCGCCCCTGGTGATACTCCATGATTTTGAAAAGGGAATGGCGCAAGAGATGTTTTCTGGCCTTCGCATCTATCCAGAAGTGATTCGCTGGACTTCAGACAGCCAGAATTTTTATTTTTCTGCACGTTTTTCATCCCATCCTAAATATCTGCTTGGGGCCATATATCTTCTATACCACTATAGCCTGGAAAAGCAAGAGCTGTCTTCCATAGATCTGAAATGGGAGCGAGGCCTGGCATCTACTGCCCATTATGAACTGACCCAGGATGGATTTATCGCACTCCTCGCCGATGGAATGAGCTATAAGGCTGCCCGTTATCATAAAGTTTCGAATCGATGGGATAGACTTTTTTTAGAGGGAGAGCATGTTTCGAATATTTTTTTCTGGACCCTGGCAGGCAATGGACGCAATCTTGTCTATGGATTTTCTAAACCTGATCTTCCTATGGAATGGTATCATGGAATTTTGCAAGACAACAAGATACAAGATGCCAGTCCCCTTTTGAAGCTGAACCCTCATTATAAAAAAAGGCTCTTTGCAAAGGCGGAGACATTGCGATGGAAAGGAGCAAAAGAGGAAGAGGTGGAAGGCCTTTTATTCTATCCCCATGAATATAGAGAAGACAAGAAATATCCTCTTGTTGTCATGATTCATGGCGGCCCTGCTGCTGCGGATTTGTATAGTTGGCAGGATTCCTGGAAACATCAGAGAAATCTTTTGGCACAAAAAGGAGCTTTTGTACTCACGGTAAACTATCATGGAAGCAGCAACTATGGCATTGACTGGCTTATATCCATCAGCAATGGAAAATACTATGATCTGGAGCTGGAAGATATAGAAAAAGGCGTGGACTTTGTACTTGCTAAAGGGATCGCTGATCCTGAGAGACTTGGTTTATGTGGATGGAGCAATGGAGCAGTTCTTGGTATTGCTCTGACTACTCGTACGAATCGCTATAAAGCAGCGTCTATGGGGGCAGGAGATGTAGAGTGGATAAGCGATTGGGGAAATTGTTCTTTTGGAGATGCTTTTGACCAATTCTATTTTGGCGCATCACCTTTATCCAATACTGCTCTCTATATGGAAAAATCTCCGTTTTTTCGAATGAAAGAAGTCAAAACACCTACCTTGATTTTCTTTGGTACAGAAGACCGTTTTGTCCCAACTCAACAAGGATGGATGCACTACCGTGCCTTACAGCAAGAAACCAATACCCCTGTGCGTTTCGTCCTTTTTCCAGGTGCGCCTCATGGTCTTTCCAAGATGACGCATCAGAGACGAAAGGCACTGGAAGAAATGGAATGGTTTGAAAAATATCTCTTCTTGCCCCAGGAGAAAAAACAGGAAGCCTTAAAGAGGGACTCGCCTCTTGCTATTGCCATAAAAGCTAAAGAAATAGGCAAAATTGGAAGAAAATATGGAATTCTATGCAAAGAAAAATTGATTCCAGAGACCGTTTTGTATAAAGGTATCCATCTGGGCAGATTCGAATTGACCTGCGCTCAATATGCTGCCTTTGATCCTGCCTATCATGTAGAAGAAGGAAAAGAAAATTATCCTGCTCATGGCATCTCTTTCGAGCAGGCAAATGCTTACTGCGAATGGCTAAGCAAGCTGACAGGAGAAACCTATCGCCTGGGAAAAGAAGAGGAAATGCAGCCCCTCTATGAAAGTGCAAAAGAGAATGAAAACACGCTGGACTATTGGGCTGGCTTTAAAATAAACCCAGACGATGCCAAAAGGCTGGCTAAAATTATCGAAGATTTACCAGGAAAAGCCCCTCTTTTGAAAGAAGTAGGCAGCTTTAAGCCCATCAGCGAAGATAACCTTGTCTTTGATCTTGGAGGCAATGTCGCCGAATGGGTAAGCACGTCTGATGGAAAAGGCAGAACTATGGGAGGAAGTGCCGATCTCCCTGGGGATACCAAAACAGTCTCTAAAATTCCAGGTATGGAATATACAGGAGTACGTGTGATAAAAGAAGTGACTTGCTGAGCATGAAAAAATAAATCTTTTTGAAAGCCATTTTATGTTAAAAAAATTTGAGATAAAGCGAGTTCTTGGGCCTTTTGAGGGAGGAGCGGGAATATTGCTTGCCAATGAAGAAAAGGCTTTTGTTATCTATGTAGGTTTATATGAAGCCAGCGCGATTGTAAAAGAAATACAAAAGCAGACAACCATCCGCCCTTTAGCCCATGATTTAATGAATAGCATACTGTTAGGGTTTGATATTCAAGTAAAAAGCGTTATTATTTCTAAAATTGTCGAAAATACCTTCTGTGCAACTCTTGTTTTAGAGCAGACCATACTGGATGCCAAAGGGAATCCGACAAATAAAAAAAGAGAGGTACACATTGATGCAAGAGCGAGCGACTCCATTATTCTTGCTTTGAAAAACAACAAGGATATCCTTATCGCGAGTGAAGTCTATGAAAAAGTAGACGACATTTCCAAAGAAATCTCTCTTTTAGAAAAGCAGGAGAATAAAAATTCCTTCCCATCAGGGGAAAATTTTGATATTTCCTTTGATGTCCCTGACTATCCTTTAGAAGAGGAAGACGAGGATGAGGATGAGGAGGAAGAATAGCCTTTAGTCCCATTCCGACTATGCAATGCGCTGTAATTTGACAATGTTAAATTCCACATATTGGCTAGCAATGACTTATAGCGGAAATTGCATTTAATTCTTTTTCGTTATCTTTATCGTTATCATTATCTTTTTTTGATGATGAAGAGGATAACGATAATGATAAAGAGAAAGATAACGAATTAATTCCCAAATCTTTCGTAAGCTCTTGGTAATCAATAATCCAGATTTAACATTGTCAAAATAAAGGGTATTGGTAAAAGACGCAGGGATTGCGCTGGTGTCAGACTTTTGAGAAGACATGGCTTTTTCGGCGCAACCCTGCGGCTACAACCTGTTGCAAGACAAAATATTAAACTTAATACGCATGAGGTTTAGGCTTAGTGGGCTGACCTCAACTATCAAATAATATTACAACCCTCTCAACGCAGTAGCAACGGGAATTCGCGATGCTTTCCATGCAGGAAGGATTCCGCCTAAAAAGCCAATGATACAGGCAAAAATCATTCCGCTTGTCAGAATGTCGCTCGTAATAGCAAAAGAAAAGCTAAGATGGGAGAAAGTCTGCCAATTGATGGTAGAGGCCATCTGTCCATGAACTGGTAGAATGATAAGACATCCTGATGCTCCTCCTAAAATTGCAATGAACAAAGATTCCAGGATAAAAGACAGCATTATACTTCTTTCAGGAAATCCAATAGCACGCAATGTGGCTATTTCTGTAGATCTAGCGGAGATAGCGGAATACATTGTGTTCAAGGCACCAAAAATTGCTCCGATAGCCATAACAAATGCTATAAGAAAGCCTAGAACCCTGATCAACGTAAAGACCATTTCAGAACGCTTTTCATAGTAGGCTATTTCTTGTTCAACGCTTACTGTCAGGCGGGGATCAAGCGAAAGATCTTCTTTGAATTTAGAAAATTGCCCAGGCGATTCCAACTGCACAGTAACAGACTGGAACGAATTTTCATTTCCTTTAAATGTTTGTCTGAGAACATTTTGATCACACCAAACCTCGGAATCAAAGGAACTACCTCCTGCTTCCATGATACCCACTATAGTCCATTCTTCTCCAGAAAACTTTATTTTGCCATTTAAGTCCATTTCCTGGTATGACTTTATGGCGTTAGAGCCAACCACGAGTTCTGTTAAGCCAGGAGTAAAAAAACGCCCCTGAACAATTTTGATATGGGAACGAATTTTTAAAGCACTGGGCGATACACCACGAATCTGAACATTAGCGTCTGTTCCAGAAGACCGCAGCTTGAAACATTGGATTCCAACGACTTCAGGGCTGACCATGGCCTTTCCTTCTTTATCTCTCTTGATTCCTGCAATGTCTTCGATGATTTTGACCTGAGCGAGGGAAATACTGCTTTCGATTTCTGAAGTTGCACCGCCTCTCAGGATGATAGCATTCTCAGGAGAGCCAGAAATCATCAATGTCTTTCTGAATCCATTTGCCATAGCAAGTACCGCTATAAACACAGCAACAACACCCGCAATCGCCAGTATTGCAACAAGGGAAGAAATATAGCGTGCCTTGACGCTACGAATATTATAGATAATAGGAATAGCCATCTAAATTCTCCTCATAGCATCTACGATGTTTAGCCTCATGGCAAGACAGGATGGAACGATTCCTGCTATAAAGCCTACTAATGCACTGATCCCTAACCCTAAAGCTATATAAGCCCTGGAAAGATCGAATATGAGCAGCATTCCTTGGGTTGGATCTCCTTGCAATGTATACAATTTGCATAAGCCCAGGCCTATTGCACCTCCTGTTAAAGAGTAGACCAGAGACTCTGCCAGTATAAGAAGCAGTATGCTCATACCAGGAAAGCCTAGTGTCTTCAATATAGCGATTTCATTGGTTCTCTCTCTCACTGCAATGGCCATATTGCTTCCTGTAATGAGCAGAAGAGTAAAAAAGATAACACTTCCAACGCAGATCAAGATGAATTGGATATTCCCCATTTGTTTGAGAAAGCCAGCCGCAAAAGCCTTCTCTGTTTCTGTAGTGGTTTCATAGGGAGAATTGGCAAACATTTCGTCTATAGTCTGAGCAATCTGATCGGCCTTGGTCGGATCGCTCAACTGAACATAATACCATCCAACAAGCCCTTTCGTATAGGAATCTCGTTCATCCAGATATTGGTAATGAAACCAGAATTGTTTGGTATCGCTTTCAGGCGTTTTTCCTGTAAAGATCCCACAAATATTGAATTCCCAAAGACCGGGATAGATAGTTCCCTGGATAGGAATCCTGTCGCCTAACTTCCAGCCAAATCGCTCGATCAGGCCTTGTCCTACAAGACAACCCTGGCGATCTTTCATAAAGCTTTCCCATTGTTGATTAGGAACATCGTACTCTGTAAAAATAGAAAGATAGGTTTCAGAATCAATGGCGAATTGGGGAAAAAAATTGCGTTCTGTTTGGTAAACACCCCCAAACCAGCTTCCAAAGGTTACACTTTTCGCTCCTGGTATTTGCATAAGCCTTTGTTTATAGGAAATAGGCAAAGGCATAATGAGAGATATTCTGTTGCGGATTACAAGCCTGTCAGCTCCTGCTATCTTGATCTGATGATTGAAAGCAGAGTGGATGACAGAAAGTAAACCGAACAAAAACAGGGCAACAGCAAAAGAGCCTATGGTGAGCAGGCTTCTCATTTTTTTTCGTTTGAGATTTACCCAAATCAATGGTATAAATTTCATTATTTCATCCTTCTTTTGTGATGCTACTGAAAACCGCCATAAATTTTAAAAATAGTGTATTACTCAAAATGATCCTGTGCAAAATGGGTAGTGCTATGGCAATAGCATCTACTTCATTTTTTTGACTAAAACAAAATTAAAAAAATAGAATTAGAACAAACGGATTCTATAGCCCGAAGAAAATAAAATCAAGAAGA
>CALKWO010000113.1 GCA_938003875.1 uncultured bacterium | reverse complement strand
TCTGTGGTTCTCTTTAAAAATCGAAAAAGTTCACTTACAAGCTGCGGAATATAGGCAAAAAAATTCCAGCAGAATTTAAACTCCAATCAAAAAATATTCATTGGAAAAATATGGCTGGAATACGAGACCGACTAATTCATGATTATATGTCTATTAATTATTTTATCGTTTGGGATGTTATCAGAAATAAAATCCCCGAACTAACAAAAGAAATTGAAGCATTAATCAAAAATGAAGAAAATAAAAATTTGCAGGGAAATGAAGGAAACCGTGATTAAATAAAGGAAATTCAAAATATGAATATGATTTCTATACTCCGTAAGCTAGGGCAAAGAATTTGTAATAAAATACCCTCTGTTTATTTTGGACATTTTCCAGAAAATGCAACTGAAGGTTCTATTCTTCTTTTTCCTCTGGATTATAGAATATTGAGATGTGGCTTGGCTGCTATCCTGGAGTTCAAGCAGGCAAGACTTGCTTCCGCTCTGGATTGGAAAAAATTAAATGAAGATCTGTCGGCTTTTACTTCTATAGAGGATTTTCTGAAAGATAAAAGCGGCTTTTTGAACCGTTTGGAAAAAGAAACCCGTTTGCAGGAAGATGAGCTTTTTAGCCTTTTTGTAAAAGAGACCAGACATCAGGAAACTTTGCATGCAATTTCCCAAAAAATACACTCGCTTCTTCTTCAGGAAGAAACACAATGGGAAATGGATGAGGCAAAGAATGCAGTATTGATTCGCCTCAGAGATATCCACTGGCGTATCGAGAAGGAGCATTTTGCCAACATGGCTGCCATGCAGAAGCTGAGCGTTGTCAAACTCGATAGCGTTCCTTTTGTCATTCTCCACGCTTTGAGGAGAATCAATAGTATTTTCAATATTTTAGACCGTTTAGAAATTAGAGGAAGAGATTCTGCTGGTTTCATTATCACCCTTTCTTGTTCTCCAGATAACTACCAGGAATTTACCCGTTGTTTGGAAAAAAATAATCTGATGGAAAGGTTTATCGAAAGAAAAGAATATACAGAACTCATATCCCTTTCTATACGAGAGTGCCATTTACAAGACAGCTATTCTTTGAGTTTCGTCTTCAAAGTTTGCAACCCTGTTGGCAAATTAGGAGACAATGTCGCTGAGATGAAAAAGCTGATACAGGAAGATTCTATATTTCATTATGCTCTGGCTAATAGCTCTCATCCTATTCAGTATCTTTCCCATACTCGATGGGCCTCCAATGGAATTATCAATATTTACAACTGCCATCCTTTAGACAATGCTCTTGTTTGCATGACAAAAAGTATGGAAGAAGAAATTCCCGCTCTGGAATTTCACCCTTACTATAAAAGCAAAGGCCATATTTTTGCTGTACTCAACGGCGATATCGACAACTATGACGAACTCAAAGCCAAAATAGCACAGGATCAAAATGTCTATATCTCCGAGCGCATTACAACAGATGCTAAAATTATTTCTATGGCAGTACAACAAGAAGTACAAAAAGGTCTGAACATGGAAGAGGCCTTTCGTAAAGCTGTTTCTGGCTTTACGGGATCTCATGCAATTGCTTTACAGAGCGATTGGGAGCCAGGAAAAGTCTTTTTGGCTTTAAAAGGAAGTGGGCAGGCTATTTATATTGGTCTGGCATCAGATCGTTATATTGTTGCATCTGAAGTCTATGGCATTGTAGAAGATACAGAATATTATCTTGCTATGGATGGCGAAACGCCAAGAGTTCCAGGAAAACCAGAAACTCAAGGCCAGATATTCATATTAGACCACAAAAAAGGCGGTCTGGAAGGGATACAAGCTTTCTACTATGATGGAACGCCTATAAATCTTACTCCAGAAAAGGTCAAAAAAGCGGAAATTACCACAAGAGACATCGACCGTCAGAATTTTCCTCATTTTTTTGCCAAAGAGGTCCACCAGGCACGCTCCTCTATGATCAATACCATCAAAGGAAAATTCCAGGCGAAGGAAGGTAATGTCTATATAGAGCAAGAAAAAATTCTTTCTCCTAAAATCCTGGAAGCTTTGGAAACTCAAAAAATCAAGAAGATCTATACTATAGGACAGGGAACTGCAAGCATTGCGGCTTTTGCCATTGCATACCGCATGGAAAAATCCTTAGACAAATTTCAGGTTAGAGGGCTGAAATCTTCAGAGCTATCGGGTTTTTATCTGAAGCCTGATATGAGCGATAGCCTTGTCATTGCCGTAACACAATCTGGAACGACAACAGACACGAACAGGGCCATAGATATGGTAAAAAAGCGTGGTGCTTATACCATGTCCATCGTGAACCGCCGAAATTCTCAGGTGACGACTATGGTAGACAGTGTCTTTTATACAAGCGATGGTAGGGACATCGAGATGTCCGTTGCTTCCACAAAAGCCTTCTATTCTCAGGTCACAGCAGGAGAAATTCTCACCGTAGCTATCGGCCAGGCAACCCATTGTGTATCTCCTCAGGAAATAGCAGAAAGAATGCAATCGCTTAAAGATTTGCCTGATCTTCTTTCGCGTGTCATTGCACAAAAAGAAAAAATAGCGGAACTGGCAGAAAAATGGGTACCTTTGCGTCGTCACTGGGCCATTGTAGGGAGCGGAGCAAACTATGTCGCTGCGCAGGAAATTCGAATCAAGCTTTCTGAGCTTTGCTATAAATCCATTGCCTGTGATTACGTTGAGGATAAAAAGCATATAGATCTTTCCTCCGAACCTTTGGTGCTGGTGTGTGCAGCAGGTAGTCCTCATGGCGTTCTGGGCGATATTATAAAAGACGTAGCCATTTTCAAAGCACACAATTCTCTGCCTGTTGTCATTACGCAGGAAGGAGAGAAACGTTTCGATCCTTATGCAGTAGGCATTATCGAAGTACCAAAATCAGATGAGCTTTCTTCTTTGATTTTGAACACATTGGCAGGGCATTTGTTTGGATACTATGCTGCTTTGAGCATACACAGGCAATCTCGTTTTTTCGCAGCACTCAGAGACCAAATCGTCATGAATCTCACACAAGGAAACCAGAGCAGTCTGGAACGCAACACCGAAATACAGAAAGACATACTTCAATTTGCCAGAGAATTCCAGCAGCGAAAGCAGCAAGGGTTATTTACCTCTTCTCTGTCTCCTTCTACCTGTGCTGAAATCACTACACTTCTCGCCCATGCAACAGGAAGGATGTCTAAGCAGCAATTCCTTGAAGAGTTTGGGCAGGTTGCATCGCCTACCACTATCCTGAATACCCTTATAGACCGCCTGCACCGTGCAGTAGAAGAAATGGCGAGACCTATTGATGCCATAAAGCATCAGGCAAAGACAGTTACTGTAGGCACAAGCCGATTGGAAATAGACGATCATGGCATTCTTTGCGAAGCTCTGGCGAAGGCAGGAGTTCCCATAGAAACGCTCAAAGAACATATTGTCCATCGCCTGCTACCGATTCAAAATGCTATAGCTTCTATCAAAGGCTATAGCTATTATCAGATACAAGGATTGAATATATCAGGTCAGCCAACGAAAGAAAGTACCATTCGATTGATGAGAAGAGAAGGATTTGCGGCTACTTTGCCTTCACGTTCAGCCATCTCTCCTGTGCCTCTGGTAGGGACAAAGCGAAGTGTGGTGCAGAAGGGCGATATTTTTATAGGCTATGGATTGGGAGACTCAAAGCCTATTCTGATTATTCCTATCTTTTCCTCTCAAAATATCGTAACACACCAGCTTCTTTTTCATATTGATTTTGCAGAAAAAGTTTCTCCTGAAGAGGCCAAAGCCCTTGTATATTCTGAATATGAAGAAATCCAGAACATGGTTACAGAAGCCAATATTCCCTGGTCAGACAATTTGCTGAATTTAGTCCCTGTTCCTATACTTTGCTCCAATGAAGCGGATAATATAGCGCAGGAAATAATCATGAAGCAAAAAAAAGCATAAAAGTATTGCGCAAAGACGCAGGGATTGCGCTGATGTTCGGCTATTGAGAAGACATGGCTCTTTCAGCGCAACCCTGCAGCTACATCTATTGAAATTTCATAAAAGGAAATAGTAGTATGTTTTCGTTTTCTACATTGTGGCGGTTTTCTAACCTTGCTCCAGAAGAATACTATCCGCCTTTTTGGTCTAATAATATCTATGCATTTGAAGCTATGGAAGACCATTCTATCGATCCTTCTTTTTTGAAGCAGACCCCTCTTAAAATTTCCAACATAGCCATGCGTTGTCCCTGGGAAAGCAAAGAAGAAATCCCTTCACTTTGCTCTCCTATGGCTCAGGAAAGAGATAAGGCCTGCCACCGATTGGCAGAAGCTGCAAATAAAGCAATCGCACTTCAAACGCCTTATGTGATTGTATGGCCAGGACGTATTTCATGGGAAGAATTCCCTTTTACAGAGCTGGAAAAAATATCTCCAGAGCAAAAAATTGCTTTGCGTAAAAAGAAAGCCGCGCCTTACCTGGAAAGAATCTGCCGTATTCTTTTCGATATAGCAAAAAAATACCCTGATCTGGTCTGGTGCTTAGCCCCTGCAAGGCATTTGGAAGATTTTCCTCTCTTTGCAGAGATGGAAGCCATTCTGGACGACCTGAAATCCATTCGGCTGGCTTACTGGCATAATCCTGTAAACTGCCATTTTCTGCAAAAATTTGGTATGGAAGGCCAGGAACCCTGGCTATTTCAATATGCCAGGAATATGGCAGGAGTCCATTTGGAAGATGCCACGGGGATGGAAGGGCTGTATCCAGCAGGAACAGGCGAAATTTCGTTCAAAGACATCAAAAACGATCTTCCTAAACAAGCTATTCGTGTTTTACGAATAGACAGCCGCTTTAGCCTCCAGGAAGTTTTTTTTGCCTTCCAGCACCTCCAACAGGCAGGATTGGTGGAGTAAGAATATAAGAGGCAAAGATCTACAAAAAAAAATATATTTTTGTTAATTTTATAGAAAGGATGTATCATAATGATATTAGGCAAAGAAGAGATTCGCGAAAGACTAAAAGTGAATAAAGATCATCTGGAACAGTTAAAGGAATCTCTTTGACTTGGCACAAAACCAAAATAAGCTTTCTGAGTTGGAAAGCCAGATTTCCGATTCTGCTTTTTGGAATTTAACAGAAGAGAAAAGAAATGAAGTAATTGAAAAGCTAAAAAAGACGAAGCAAATCGTTGAACCTTTGCTTGAAATAAACTCAAAAATAGAAGAAATAGAATTGCTTTTTTCCTTAGCAGTGGAAGAAAATGATGAAAAGGCTTTAGAAGATGTACATTCCGATTTAGGCAAGTGCGAGTCTGAGCTAAAAAAAATCACCCTCAAAGCTACTTTCAAACACGAAGATGATGGCAAAAATGCTTTTCTATCCATACAGGCTGGTTCTGGAGGAAAGGATGCCTGTGATTGGGCGAATATGCTATTGCGAATGTATTCAAGATATTGTAGTAAAAAGGGATTTCAGTTGGATACCGTTGAGTATGCTGTAGAAGAAGAAGGCGGTATTAAAAGTGCTACAGTATATGTAAAAGGCCCCTGGGCTTATGGCTATCTTAAATCCGAGCGTGGTGTACATCGTCTGGTACGCATTTCTCCTTTTGATGCTAATGCAAGACGGCATACTTCCTTTGCTGCAGTAGATGTCGTCCCCGAATATGATGAAGATATTCCTATTGAAGTCAATGAAAAAGATATCAGGATTGATTGCTATCGCTCATCAGGAGCAGGAGGACAGCATGTCAACGTTACGGATTCCGCAGTCAGAATTACCCATTATCCAACAGGAATCGTCGTTTGTTGCCAGAATGAGCGTTCACAGCACAAAAATAAAGCCACAGCAATGAAAATTCTCTATGCACGCCTTTATCAGCGACGGCAAAAAGAGAAACAGGACGCTATCAATAAAGCATACGGGAGCAAAGCGCAGGCATCCTGGAGTAACCAGATTCGCTCTTATACATTACAGCCCTATACTTTGGTAAAGGATCATAGGACAAACATGGAAATGGGCAATGCTCAGGCTGTATTGGAAGGGGAGATAGAAAAATTCATAGAAGCCTATTTGTTGCTGGATGCTGACAAATAGTTACTTTTTCTAATGTGGCGATTTTACATAGAGTCTATCCATCATTGCCAGGAAAAGGTTTTCTATTGAGGAAGCAATCGAAAATGTCATAATCATTTGCAAGGATATCCCTGATTGAAAAAGCAATACACTATATTTAGGCATAGGAATTTCAAAATTTTGCCCTTATTGCAGGCTAAGGTAAATTCTATTCTCATAGCTTTGCTAAGGCTGTATACGCCCTGTTTTCCTAGGCCTTATTCATACAATCATTCGATTCTTTTTCTGATATCAGGGATACTCTTTTTTTATCCCAATGCACTGGCTCATATACTTCCTGAAAAAAAAGAGCAAAGCCCACCATTGCAAATCGTATCAGAAGTATACAAAAAGCAGCCTTATATTCCTGTTCCTACAGCCACCATAGAATCGCGTCTTAGAAAAGAGATACTGGATCAGGTAAAGGAGGCTATTCATCCCATTGCCCAGGCAGAATTTGTGAACCTAAAAGGAGAATGGGTGGAAACACTTCGATGCCGTCCTGCTCTTAATATTGGTTTATATATTCCAGAAAGCCAGCAGGAAAAGGAAAAAACTATCCTATGTGGCATTTTGCTTATTTACCCTAAAAACTATCGTGAGCTTCTGCAAGATCCCTTTGCAGAAAACCCCCCGCCTATCGATTATCTAGGGAGTACAAGAAGGCTTGCCTTTTTCCATTATCCACAGCAAAAAAACAAGAAAATCCTGGATAGAATCATAGATTCTCTTAAATTGAATTAAACACGTAATCTGGCTGTGGTATCATTAAAATCGTGGGCATTGCTGCCATGTAAATGGCAGCAATAAAGAAGGCATGTTTTTTGGGATTATTTTCCTAAGAATTGTATAACAAAGGGGCCTATGGCAGAGACAGCACTTGTGGTTTGCCATGCGTTTGAGTCGCCAGAAGACCATCCGCCTACTTCGCTATATCCTGTAATCCAATAGGTACGACCTGCTTCTAAAGTAAATTCTTTTCCAACTGTATTCCAGTCGGCGAAGTGATGGTTTTTCTCTCCTACAGGACGATTGAAATAGAGATCGCTTAGTGTTTTTCCTGCCCAATCTACTCCTTCTATAGAAACTCCAATATTTCGATAGGCATATACTTCTCCCTGGCTTGCAAGATATGTGCGCAATGTGCCTTCCTGATAAGCTTCGATCTGGATGTTGTATCGGCCCGTTCTGGGAGGGACGTAGTAAAAACCTAGCCAGCATCGGGATGTTGCCATACCCCAGGCATAGGAGCTGCCAGAGTGGAATGTATAGCCATCTTTTTCCGCCAGGACTTTTCCTGTCTGGCCTGTCCCTTTTTTCCAGATTTGTTCCCAGGCTTCTTCATAAGGGGGATAGATATAGGTAACGCCAGCTCTTGCTTTGGTTTTTTTCTGAAACTGCTGTTTGCTCTTGAGAGATTTTGTTTGAGGAGTGATTTGCATGTCTTGGAAACGTTGTGTAGGAGGCTGGACTTTTTTTCCATCATCGACAGGAGGCTTTTTGCCCATCATAGGCTCAGGAATAGAATTTTTTTTGGGGGGATCGCTATAGACCATAGACATTGAAAATACAAAGATCAAGAATACAACAAACATTTTTTTTGGCATTTTCTGACTCCTAAATCGCTTTTATTGCAATGATTTGTAGCCGCAGGTTTGGGCCGTATAGAACAAGGCATACAGAAAAGACTTGGCCAGCCCAAACCTGCGCCTCTTGCAATGGCTTCTAACTGGATCAGATAAAAACTTCCGATCCAGTTAGTCTCTATTGGTAAAAGGCGCAGGGATTGCGCTGGCGTTGGGCTTTTGAGTAGACACGTCTTTTTTGTCGCAACCCTGCGGCTACAATCTATTGCAATACAATATATTAAATTAATACGCATTAGGTACACTGTCACAAAAAGAAACTGCATGCCCTTCTCATTTTACTATTATGGGATAAAAACAAAAGAATGGCAAATTTTTTTTTTAAACAATGTGCTTGAGTATAAAAAAAATTGTGAGAACCCACGTAACTACAGGGATTTCCTTGATTTTTCCACACGATGCCTTTATGAATACATAGGCAAGAATACCAAACACAAGTCCTTCTGCTATCGAATAGCTAAGGGGCATGATGAGTATCGTAAGATATGCTGGAAAAGATTCTGTAAAATCCGACAGATCTATTTCCTTTATAGGGGAAAGCATGAAAAGGCCAACGAGAATTAAAATGGGTGCTGTTGCTGCTTTAGGAACAAGGAGAAAAATCGGAGCTAAAAAAAGGGCGCAGAGGAAAAGAATTCCTGTTACTATGGCTGTCAACCCTGTCTTTCCACCTTCGGCAACGCCAGAGGCACTTTCTATATAGGAAGTAACAGTGGAAGTACCAAGACAGGCACCCACAACAGTCCCAATAGCATCCGAAAGAAGGGCTTGTTTTACTTTGGGAATTTGGCCATCTTCTTGTATCATCCCTCCCTGCGTTGTTACACCGACAAGCGTTCCAATGGTATCGAAAATATCCACAAAAAGAAAAGTGAATAGCACAACCAGAAAATCCAGAGTAAAAATTTTATCGAACTGGAATTGAAACCAAAGGGGAGCAGCAGGTGTGCTAACAGGATTCCAGCCTTCGGAAATCTTTGTTATCCCTAAAGGAATGCCGAGCATTGTTGTTGCTATCATTCCTATCAGAAGGGCACCTTTGACTTTTTTAGCAAGAAGAAAGCTGGTAAGCATAAGCCCTAAGATCGCCAGAATAGCAGGCCCAGAGGTAATTTTTCCCAGGCAAACCATGGTCGCTGGATTCTTGACGATAATTTCTGCATTTTGAAGACCAATAAAAGCGATGAAAAGGCCAATCCCGACAGAAACAGCACTTTTGATATTCCTGGGAATCGAAGCGACTATGGCTTCTCGTATCTGGAAAAAAGACATAATGATGAACAGAATCCCTTCTACAAAAACAGCAGTAAGGGCCAGTTGCCAGGAATATCCCATATTCAAAACAACGCTATAGGCGAAAAAAGCATTCAAGCCCATTCCTGGTGCGAGGGCAATGGGCAAATTGGCCATAATCCCCATAAAAAGAGTGGCAATACAAGAAGCAAGAACCGTTGCAGTAAAAACGCTGCCACGAGGCATCCCCGCTTCGGAGAGAATGGCGGGGTTGACTGCCAGGATATAGGCCATAGTCATGAAAGTCGTGATTCCTGCTATCAATTCTGTACGGAAGTTCGTTCCTTTTTCTTTTAAGAAAAAAAGCTTTTCCATGATTGACAAGCCCCTTTTACAAAATTTTAATTTGCCTGGATATTTGTTTCTTTTTTTAGTAGAAAAAAGATGGGGATGGCGAGTATTTCCAGTGTCAAGGAAAAAAGAATCAGAGACATAGTAGAATATTCATAGAGCATTCCCATGATAAAGCCACCTAGAAGCATACCTAAGCCATAGCTGGTATTGAAGATACCATACCCTGTGCCACGTTTTTTCAGGGGAGTGATGTCTGCGATAGCAGAGCGCATGACAGTTTCATGAATGGCCATGGCTATTCCCCAGAACAGAACGCTGAGAACCGCAAAAGTATAGTCAGAGGAAAAAGCAAACATAGGGATGAGCAAAGAAAATAGCGGTAATACAAAGAGGGTATTGATACCTGCTTTTGGGTTGTTCTGCTTTTGTTTGAGCGTGTCATAGACTTTTCCAATGACCAGGGCAACAACAGCATCCACTGCCATAGCTATGGCGTAAAATAAAGGAATCTGTGCATCTGTGAGGATTCCTTTTGTTTTAAAATGATATGCCATCAGAATAAAAGGAACGAAGCCTGCGGTGGTGACCAGACTGAAAATGGTATAAAGCCAGAAAATTTTGGTGCAATTTTCTTCTTGTGTTTTTTTAGGATCCTCTAGTCTTTCAGGATGAGGTACACTAAGATAGCCCCAAAAGATACAACCCATCAAAAGGCCAAAGGGAATCCAGAGGAAGCTGTATACTCTTTGGTACTCCAGGGTAGTTCTTTGCCCTTCCCCTAAAAGATAAAAAGCTACAGAGAAAATCATAGGCCCAAGGATAGCCCCTATTTGATCCATGGCTTCATGCAAACCAAAGGCAAATCCTGTTCCTACCTGTTTTCCTGCCTGGGATATAATGGTATCTTTTGCAGGGCTGCGTAAGGCTTTTCCCATTCTTTCCATCAAGATTAAAACGGCTGCTATTTGCCAAAATCCTGTAAGAGAAAGCAAAGGAACACTAAAGAGCATTCCATAGCCGAGAAAAACAAAAGTCCAATAGGACTTTGTTTTATCGGAAAGGTATCCTGAGAGAAGCCTGAGTGCATATCCTAAAAATTCTCCGATTCCCGCCATAGCTCCTACAATCGCTGCATTTGCCCCTAAGACTTGAAGATAAGGCCCATTGACGCTTCTTGCTCCTTCATAGATAATGTCACCCAAAAGGCTGACAAATCCAAAAAGGAGAATGAGCCTTAAAGCTGTTTTTTTAGGATTGTTTTCTGTTGTCATAATTTTTTTTACATGGGCTTGCCCCACAGCTCCTTAGGAAAGTCCAAAAGATTCTCGCGAATTTTTTCATGAAGCTTTACATTGGATGCAATGATATTGTTTCCAAACAAATATTCTTTGCCAAAATTCCAGTCTGTGACCCTTCCGCCTGCTTCTTGGACAATAAGGCTTCCTGCTGCAACATCATAGGGCTGAAGGCCTAGTTCCCAATAAGCATCGTAGCGTCCACAGGCGACATAGGATAAATCCAGAGCAGCAGAGCCGCATCTTCGGATTCCTTGCGTCAGCTTGAGTACCTGGGAAAAGTTGGCCAGGTTTTTGAAGATATTTCCTTCATGATAGGCAAAGCCTGTTGCCAGCAAAGTGTCCTGCAAATCCCCAATTTCCGAAACATGGATGGGAGATGTCTGTCCTTTTCTGCTTAAAAAAGCACCTTTTCCTCTTTGGGCATAAAAAAGCTCATCCAAATAAGGCGCATAGACAACGCCTACTTCCATAGTATCTTTATAGGCCATTCCCATGGAAACGCTGAAAAAAGAATGGTCGTGGGCAAAGTTGGTCGTGCCATCCAGAGGATCAATGTACCAGCGAAAGCCGCTTTCCCCCATTGTGTTGGTTTTTTCTTCGCCCAGGATACCATGGCTGGGAAAATATTGGTTCAGACGAGAGACAATCCATTTCTCTGATTCTAAATCTGCCTGCGTGACTAGATTTCTCAGGCCTTTTAAACTAATCTTCTTTTCTTTATTCTGTCCAAAGTATTTCAGGAGAATATCGCCTGCTTCTTTTGCTATACCAAGAGCGATCTCCAGATACTGGTTTTCCATTTCCATTCCTTAAAAATGACAATCCTCTATCTGGATTTCCTGATATTTCGTAAGAGAAAAAATAGAATTCCAGTGACAAACATCCATAAGAAAACAGGCTCAGGGACAATGTTACAAGCATATAGCCCTGCAATTTCTTGCTGGTTCAGTGCCGTATTCCAAAAAGACACTTCGTCTATCATACCATTAAAGAAGTAACGATCCACAGCACTGTCTCTTCCGATGCTAAGAAATTGGGTTGTGGAGGCATTAGGTCCAAGATCTTCAAGATTTTGATCATAATAGCTTCCATTGATATAAAGCGTTCTTGCCGTACCGTCGTAGGTAAAAGCCACATGAGTCCATTGGTTTAAAGATGCTCTGTATCCTGTGTACCATCTGCTTCTGTAACTACCAGATTCATTGAATCCATCGCTACCAAAGGTATCCAGAACGATTTGATCGCGATCTAAATATAAAAAGAAGCTCCCCACCAGAAAGTCAGACCGATGTACCATCAAAGCGGTAACTGTACTCAAATCATAAGGTTTGAACCACATTGAGGCACTCATATAAGATGGATTCAAATTAGGGTGGTTGTCTACGATCAGCCCATCGTCAATGCCATCAAGCAGAAATGCATTTCCAGAATATCCATCAGAGACATGAGTTGCCCCATAGACACTGGCATGATGCCCATTTCCGCTCTGGTCAGAAGTAAGGGAGTTGCCATAGTCGGAAAAATCCCAATAGGCAACCATAGAATCTGCCGATACACAAAGAGACAGGAAGATTAGAAAAATGAAAATTTTCATAATTTCCCCTTAAAAATGTAAGCGATATAGCAATGCTATAAAAGTAGCATTGCTATATCGGTATTTCACCTGCGCATTTTTCTGGCTATTCCAAAGATCAGTATGCCCAAAAATAAAAGATAGGCTGGTTCTGGGATAGCATAGTTGGCATCTGTGTAGATTTCCATTTCTGTAAGCAAAGCGCACCCATTATAGGTAATGTTGAAAAAATCGTAGCGTATTTTTTTTACAAAATCGTTTATCACTATATCTACATAATAGTTATAGTAATTTACATCATTATAGTGAGTTCCTGTAATAATATCGCCACGTTGTGTAAAATTGGTTCCATTACTAGATGTGCTGAGATGAGCATCATTGTAGTAACCAGGGTGCATGATGTTATAGCTGCGAATTTTTGTTATGTATTTTGCCTCTGTAAAGGTAACAGTAAGAGATTTTTCTGTATTGACATTGCTTGCTAACCAGCCTGTACCCCAACCAGCTTCTACATGCTGTCTGTCAAAGAGATATTGCATATAATAATAGTTACTATTACTATAGACAGGGTTACTGCTTTCCCATAGAGTTCCATCTGTAGTAAGCATACTATATTGGCCTGTCAGTCCACCCGATTGTCTTTCGAAAGTCATGAGTACCTCTGCTGCCTGGCAAAATGTCATTAGCAGAAGTAAAAGAATCAAAAATTTATATTTCATAAGCGTGTCTCCTTAAGCTTTACAATGTTCTTTCGTCCATTCGATCATCCTGGTTTCTCGTATATAAGGATCAGGATGTGTCTGGTTGCAACTATGCCAGAAAGGATGGTTTGCAACAGGGGCAATATGCCTCATCTGGTGGAAGAAATCCTGCCCATTCTTGCACCCATTGGTTTCCAGCATGTGAGTGTCTGCTTCATATTCATTGCTCTGTGCTCTTGCCATCATGAAAAAAGTGAGAGGATAGAGCAACATGAGATTGAAGATTGCCTGCCCCCAGTATAGAAGAATCTGGTGGGTGGTCGTCTGATCGAAAAAGAAATAGCTTGTTGGATGGCCCGAAAACAGATGGTAAACACCAACCGTGACAAACCCTGAGATCAAAGTTCCTATGGCAATGCTTTTTTCAATATGATGCCTTTTGATATGTCCTACTTCATGGGCAACAATAGCTTCCAGAGTATTGTCGCCTAGCTTTAAGACAAAATCCGTTCCTTTATCCTGGTAGCCTTTGACCAATTCTTCAGTAAGGATGATTTGCTTGTATCCAAAAAGGCCAGTGGCAAAGGCATTAGGCCCCATATTGGATTTTTCCAGGACACCGACTTCATCATCCCTGATTCCCTGATCTTGCAAATACTTTTGCAGACTTTGCTTGAACTCTTTGCTAAGCCCTTCATATTCCTGATAGGGAATAGCACTTTGCTTGATGGTATAAATAAAAATAACAAGCTGTATTGTCTGAGAAACGATCATGGAAAGAACGCTACCTATCCATCCATTGGTTTCATAATAGCTCCAGAAAACATAGGCAGGCCCTGTCCAAGAGACAATGCCCCAGGCATGGAAGAGAAGATTGCCTTTTCTCCATATACTTTGGCTTGCCTTGGATGTATCGGTTGTCAGGTTGGCAGGAGTCCAGAGAGAAAAATATTTGGAAAAAAGTAGATTCAGCAGATATCCAAGCACAATCAGAATAGTATAAATCCATCCATAGGATAAGCCTTGTTTGAACAGAAAAACAACGATCACTGGTATGGCAAGAACAATAATCGCCACCTGTAACAACCAGTTGGCAATGCCTTTCCAGAAGCTTTTCGATGCTCTCAACCATTTTCTACGCCTTTTGCTCTGGTATACAGAAGCAGGGAGTTTCTCTAAATCTCCAGGCTGAGGAAATGATTTGACAAAGCCCATCTGAAGCCAGTCTGCAATACGATATACGATAAAGCCGATAAGCCCGACAACGAGTAAGAAAGCAAACCAAGTATGGTTTTGAAACATTTTGAGAAGAGAATGCAGATGTTCCATAGTATTTTCTCCTGATCCTACCCAAACCTTGTCAGATTTTTATTCTCATAAAATGGCCGTTACGGATTCCAAATCCGTAACGAGCAAAAGGTAAATTCTATTTTACCCATACTGCATAGTTTTTACCATTGGCAGCAAGAACCCATCCATCTCCTGGATTCCAATCGGAATAGCCGATCTTTACGGCTACTTTGCCATCGATGACAGCAGCGTACTTGCTAGAATCAGCGACTTTGATCTCTACTTTGCTTTCCGAATGCAAATTGTAGTTTTTACGGATTTTGATCAAAGTGTTGATTTCGTTTTTCATACCCCAATCATAGTAATGAACCCAATAGACACTAGGAATGCCAGGATGTGTAAGAATATAGGCGTATCCTTGCATGACTTTGTCTCCAGGGAAAGGCCAATGGTTTTGCCCGCCATTTCCACTTGGGCCAGTATCATGGTTGTCAAGGAATGTGACAGATTTTGCTGGCCACCAGCCAATTAAACCCGATGGTTTCCCTTCGTTATCTCTCAGTCTCCAGTATTCACTACAACCTACTGCATGTTGTAAAATGCCTTTGGTTGTAAAATCAAAAGCAGCACTTTTGCCTTTGGCCTGATCAATCCAGTTGCAAATTCTCTGGCGATGGGGATTAGAATCGTTCAGGTTCAGATCGTCCCAATATTCGCCTACAGAAAAGTAAGGGAAAGTAGCGTTATTGTATAAAGCTACATATTGTCCATTATAGCCTTTGGAATAATCATAACGCCATCCATCATATCCAATATCGCCTTTCAGCCAGTTCATCCAATCCTGTATGCTTTTTTGTACATAAGGTTGGCTATGATCTATATCGCGAGCTGCACTGTAGCCATCTCCTGTGTCCCAGTTGCCTTTAGCACCAGGCCATTCATCATTTTTGCATACAGCATCACTTCCCCACTCTGGCTCACTGAAATCTGCCCAGTCTTTTGTGCCGACTCTATGATTGATGACAATATCAGCAATGGCCTTGACATTATGGCGATGCAAGCTGTTGATCGCATTCTTCAATTCTGCTTCACTGCCATATTTAGAGCTTTGCAGATAAAGACGATGGGGCAAGTACCCTTCGTTACTTGCGGCTCCACTCGATGGAGGCAACCATACCATTGTGAATCCACCAGATGCAATATCTGATGCCTTAGATGCAATCAAATTCCACCAGGCCATCTTGCAAGATTCCCAATGAAAGCCTTGAAGCATAATGTCTGTGCTTTTGCTATAAACACTTTGAGCACACAAAGTACATGCAATATAAAGAAAAACAATAATGAAAAGAATACTCTTGAGAGAAATCGTTTTCATAATTTCCCTGAAACCTCCCGGTTTTAAAATTATATTAATTAAAATAAAACATCAAAGACAGGAATATTTTAAAAAAAATCTAGCCAAAAAGAAAGAAAATTTTTTAAAAAAATATAAACAAAACATTTGCATTTACTATAAATCCAGGCAGCAAATTTTTCTTGTCAAGGCTTTGGGTTTTTGCTAACATGAAATGGTGTTCTCAATTTTATAACCTTTTCTTGCATCAGAATCATTATTTTTAGGAGGTCGTTTATGAAAAAGATCAGTATGCTTTTGATGGGATTGGCTTGTTTTTTGGTAATTTTAGGTTGTGCAACCATCGTAACAGGTGATAAACAAACAGTTACCATTGATTCTAGCCCACAAGGAGCAGAAGTTCTTACAAATGGAAGGTCTTTAGGGCAGACACCACTAACTATTCCTCTGGAAAGAAAGAAAGATGGCTATGTTCTGGTCATGAAAAAAGATGGTTATAAAGATAACCAGATGCATATAGAATCTTCCATCAATAAATGGATTTTAGGGGATTTGTTGTTTTGGGTTGGTTTTATCGTTGACTTTGTAACAGATGCTGCATGGGAATTAAAACCTGGCTATGTAAATTTAAAATTAGAGCCAGAAAAATAGTCTGGACTTTGTTTTATTTTACATCTGGAAAATAAAAAAGCCTTGGTTTTCACCAAGGCTTTTTTATTGAGTAGTGGCGGAGGGGTTTGAACCCCCGACCTACGGATTATGATTCCGCTGCTCTGCCAGCTGAGCTACGCCACCAATAATGCTATGATTATAGCATTTTTTTTCTTTTAGTCAAGTATTTTTCTAAATTGTTTTATATATTTTTTTAACTCTATGTCTTGAAAAAAATTATAAAGAAATTGAGGTCAAATATGGTAAAAATTTCTGTTTCTTATGAAGGTGATTTGCGCTGTGCTGCTATTCATGAGCCAAGTAAATCTATTTTATATACAGATGCACCTGTAGACAATAAAGGAAAAGGCGAAAATTTTTCCCCTACAGACCTTGTCTCTACAGCTCTAGGAACATGCATTGCAACGATTATGGGCATATACGCTAAAGAGCATAATATAGATTTATCTGGTATGAAAATAGAAGTAGAAAAAAGTATGCAAGAAAATCCACGCAGGATAGCTAAACTTCACGTAAAGTTAGCCATGCCTGCATCTTTGGATTTACGGCAGCGAAAAGCCTTAGAAGTTGCAGCAAAACACTGTCCTGTACATAAAAGTTTGCATCCAGATACTGAAATCATCATGGATTTCTTATATTCATAGATCCATTGCTTGGCCCCCCCCGAAGCCTTTAGCGATTCGGGGATGAATCCCGCTCTATAAATAAAGATTCCCTAATCAGCACAAATTTTTATCCAACCTGGAGGCAAGACAGGCTGGCCTTCTTGAAAAATAATATGCCTTGTTTTGGGAAAAGGATCGACAGAAGAAAGTTTGTCAGAGCGGAGAAGCTTGGCGCAGCGTGGGCAAACTCCTTTACGAACTCTTTGTCCATTAAAGCTGGCCTGGCAGGTATTGTGGACAAATTTTCCCATATATTGAAAAAAATGTCTCCTGATACTATCCAGGCTGGAGCGATCTAGTAAATTCCCGATTGTTTTAGAATGCCAGGGCGTTCCTGAGCCTATCGGGATATAGGCCTCTTTGCCTTCCTGGGAATTTTTTGCTTTGCTCAATATATCCTGATAAAAATCTTTAAGAAAAGATATATTGTATTTTTGAGCGAATTCCCATTCTTTCTGTGCAATGGACATACCAAAAGCTCTTAAAGACTGCATGATATTTTGGCTGGAGAAGCGAAAAGCTGGACTTTGTTTTTCTTGGTAGAAGATATCTTTTAAATCGTGGTCTATGATAATTTCTGTATGAAATCTGGTTTGAGGGGCTATCATTTCCCAGCAAAGTGTTTCTGCTTCTTTGAAGCTGGAAACGCTTTGTTTCATGCCTTTTTTCCAGAGAACCTGCTCTTCATCGTCTGCAAGGCCTATATTCAAAATTTTTAGCTGGTATACCTTGATGCTTTCGTATGAAGGAATGAGGTTTGTGTTCTGGACGCACAGTTGTCGGAAAAAATCTTTACGTACATTTTTCCGAACCATATCTGTCATTTCCAAAAATAAAGGATAGTCTGCTTCCAAGGGATCTTCTGTCCATGTGAATCTCAGTCTGGACAGAACATGGGGATGCTGGGAGAGGTAGAAAAAGTATAGCGCAGTGCGAAGTGCGCCCTTAAGAGAAGAGCCAGCGATAAAGACTCTACCAAAAGTATCCACTGCCATCTCCTGAATTTTCCCATAGGCTTCTTCTTTGGAGAAATCAAGATTACAGCGATAAATCTCTGACATTTCCAGTAATGATTTTTCTGTATTTTCTTGTTCTCCGTCCTCTTCCTGGCTATCTTGGTCAGACTCTTCGATGCCTACTTTGCTCCTGAGAATTTGTTTCCAATCTTCTGTTGGCGATTTGTTGGTTTTTTTTTCTTTTTTATTTGGTTTTGGCACAAGAGAGCGAATCCCTGCATTTTTGATTTGGGACAGGCAGGAATCAAACTCTTCCTCTGGTATCATTGTCAGCAGGAGAGGGTAGTTGATACGATGCAATATACCTGCCTCTACATAAAAATCCTTTTCTTCTTGCAAGAAAGTATTGTTCGTGATATGGATAGGAGTGATGGCAGTCACACTCCAGTGCAATTTTTCTTGAGACATTTTCATATTTTCCCTCCTGGTGCCACTACCCTAAAAGGATATACATAATGATAGCAAGTTTCTTTTTTAGATTGAGAGGGAGTAACTTCGATCAATGCCTTTGTATGATCAGGCATAGATGAAAAACAGCTTCCTTCTTTTAGTAAGCGTATTGCCTTATTTTGCCTCGACTGTCCATGTTCATCTCTAGTCCATCCCTGCCTTTCTATAATTTCCCAGTATGCTTCATGGAACATGCTTTTCTCTTTTGCCTGAGGATAATACAAAGAGAGGACTACATAATTTTTTTCGACTGGCTTCTCTAAAAAATTCAGAATTTTTGGTAGGAATCGAGGTTCTTCGTATAGAAAAGAACCGCATCCAATGCTTCGTTGTCCGCCTATTCCTTCTTCTGCAAGAAATCGAAATGCTGCTTCCAGTTTCGTTTTATAGGATTCCTCTACTTCTACAATCAAATAGAATTCCATATTTTGAGAATAGTAGACCTGCTCTGCTGGATATGCTTGTGCTTTTTCCATAAAAACAGAAAGCCTGTTTCTCATTCTGCCTTTATCAGAACTCCATAAAAGCTTAGAAGGACATAAATCTTCTAAAAAGCGTAATTCTGACGAATGAAAATATGCTGAAGGGCCTAGAAAATAGTCACTAAAATAAACGATATCCTTTCCTTCCAGCCATTCTTTATAAATATTAGCACTGATCCAGGATACTGCCTTTTCTATTTTTTTCTGCCTTTCCGATGATTCGATTTGCAGAGCGAGGGGCCGTGGTAAAAAATATACGTCTCCCATTACAGGGAAAAAGCTCGTCATGAAAAAGGGTGGAGTATGCTGATTTTTAAAGCACGACAGCAAATGATTCTTCTCTTCTTTCCCCCAAAGCATATCCCATGCACTCAATAAAGCCTGAAAGACAGTATCAGAACGAGGGAAAGGGAAATCTTGTGCAGAAAAAAAATCATTTCCGCCATAAAAGGCTCCTTGAGGTTTCATCCTGAAAAGAAGTTTCATGATATATTCCTTAAATGAAAAAAAAATATATTTTAAAATATTTTAATTATTTATAGCGGATTTAATTTTTCTCATTTCTGTTAGCATTCCTTCTATTCCTAGTTTATCGTTGGGGAAGAAGATAAAGATTTCTTCTCCATTATCATAGTATTTTTGGGAATGCCATGTTAAAGATAGCCCAGAATATAAAGATTGATCTTGTAAAATCCATTCCCCAAAACGAATTTTTCCCAAGCCTCTACTGCCTCCTCTACCTAAGGAATTCGATTCCAGAGCCAGAAGGCATTGCAAAAATTTTTCAAAATATTGTATATCATTTTTTTCGTAAAGGGTAAAAATAAAATCAAAATAAAAATAGCAACCAGCAGGAATCTCTTCTATCGCATAGGGGATACCCTGACCAGTGATACGATCCATTGCATTATAAATTTTCATGGATGTAATGTCGCACTGCTGTATGTTCTGTATTAGATATATTTCGCTTTCCTGGGTTAAAAAAATATCTCGTATACTCAACCTTCCTGGTTGCGAAAGAGAAAAATGCTGAGCATCCTTTTCTGAAATTCCTAAAATTTGGCAAAGAGGGCATTCCTGGTATTCTTTCTGTGTTCTGTGGTTACAGGGAGCACCTCTTTCTTTTTCCAAAACACGGCGGATAGCACCGCGGAAAGAAGATGCAGGGATAAATGGAATAGAAGTAACAGGATGGCGAACGACTTTTCTGACAATATTGTTGTTAAATGGTAGCGTTTTTTCTACCCCAATGCTGATTCCGCTCCAGTTGGTCAAAATTCCAGATAAAAGCAATTTTCCATAAAACATTCCCAGAACCTCCTTGTAATGATTATATTTGTGAAATCAGATAAATCAGGCTTCCAGGGACATAAGTGCATTCCATTCTAATGCCAGATTTAAATATAGAGGGCCTTTTTCGCTTTCCAGAAGATGCTTTTCCAGGCAATCGCCAAGCCCTAATCTATTAAAATGGTAATGAACAAGGTGTTTCCATAAGGTAAGATTTTTCTTGGTTTTTTTCCGTTTTTGAAAAAATTCAGAAAGACCCCAGAGCGGGAACAAAAAGTGTTTCCCTTTTCCTTTTACGATAGAAGATATTTTCTCCTGGGCTTTTTGCAAATGATCTAAAAAAGACCAGGGTAGGATCTCGTCTGCAAGGATGATTTTATTATGTAAATTTTCTTGGGAAGCAAAATTTTGGTGTTCCTGATAGAATGCCTTTTGGAAAGGATATTCTGCATTGAAGAGAGACATTTTTGCGGACAATGTATATGTGCCTTCTGTGAACTGCCGAAATTTTTTATGGATCTGGTTTACAAGGCATAAGGCAATTTGAGGAGAACAAACGAGAGTAAAAAAAGGAGCCTCCATATAGGCTGCATAGGTATACTTCCTATATTTTTTTTCTCTTAGCAAGGCGAGCAAATAGGTTCTAAAAAAATCTTGTAGATATTCTTTAACCGTAAAAAAAGTATTTGTCAGTTTGACTTCATGAAAAGTATCTACCTGAAAGTGTACAAAACACCAATACTGAATTTCAGGTATTGATTCTTCAGCCATAAGATAAGGAACGATATCAGAAAAAATAAATCCTTTGCCAGCGCAGGAAAAAAAATCAGTATTGCTGAAACGATACAATGTCGTACTTTTCTCTGGATTTTTAGACAGCAGAATTTCTTTTTTCCCAAAATGCTTTGGCATGTTTTCCCATGGCATCGTAGCCTTGAACATTGGCTCAGCGTATTCTTCTCTTTGAACCCATCTTGCTTTGCCTAATTCCTGGCCAAGCCATTGGAGACTTGTTGAAAAATTTTCCGTGTGTTCAGGATTTTTTTCCCATGGCCCAAAAATCAGGGCATGCTTATGAAAAGAATCATCAAGTAAGGAAAGAAAGGGCTGCTTTGCTTTTTTTTCTAAGATAGAGAAAATATGTTGGAATAGCATAGGCAAGCCTTTTTCTTTTATATCAGAAAACGATATAGGGTTAAAATGTGCTGATAAACTTAGCATTCCATGATGCTGCTGGCATAAGAATTCTTCATTTGCTACAATTTTTTGCGATAATTTTTCTTTTTGGCTCTGCTCCACTAACAAGATGAAACGGTCATGCTCTTGAAAAAGGAGATTGCATAGAGGTAAGTCTACAGCCTTGAGAAAATCTTCGATTAAGTTCTCCCTGAGCATTTGAAAATAGTAAGCACCTCCTTTGAAGCCACTCAAATCATTCCCTGGTTCCACACTACAGAGAAATTTTGTTTTTCCTGTTATTTTTACCGCGAAGAGAGCCAACGGAGAAGCTTCTATATTTTCTTCTTTTATACAGCTTGCCAGTGCCATTTTTAAACGAATATATTGATATAAAGAAACCTGGGGCAGAGTATGAGAAGCAGGAATCCATTTAGTATAACGCTCCAAAAGGTGCAACCAGGTTTCTATATCAGGAGCGCGATTCAACCTTTTCAGGTCATGTTTCAATGTGTAGACAAGTCTGTGGTATTGTTTAGCACCGATCACAATTTCTTTGATAGGCAAAGGGGAAATGTCTTGTTCGCCTTTAAAAATATGTGTCAGAAATCCCATGCAATCTTTCGGATCATTATGAAAAATAGGAGAGAAGGCTAGATAACAAGGTTCTTCTATTTTGGATGCAGTTTGAGCATAAAGAAGTGGATAAAATGTTTCCCAGTCATTTGGAGATTGCAATTTTTGAGTTAGGATTTCTATTTCATGGAAAGAATGAGGATTCAATCCAATAAACTTTAATGCTCCTTCCACCAGACTACTAGATTTTTCATCGCTGCGAAGTATCAATTTTCCTAATTCCATTAGCATGGAACTCATGATTTCGATAGTTTTCATAAGGCAATCTTTCTTTTTTTTAAGACAATGTTTAGGAAAACTAATTCGATATTTTTTTTCAAAAACCCTTTCCTTGCTAAGTGTATCTAATCCATTCTATCAGAGTAGAAAGAAAAGTCAAGCAAAGATTTGTTTTTGCTTTTCTTGAAAGGTAAATATATAAATTATGATCTGAGGAGATGATTGATAAAAGAGGCGAGAAAGCAGGTGTATTTATATGGTTAGGCCAAATATTCTTAGCAAAATCATGCCAGATGAGCAGATGCTATGATAATAGAATCTGCTCTAGAAGGCGAAATTTATTCAGCGGAAGTGAGATATGCTATAAAATTTACTAGGCACTCAACATAGCTTTCAGGTCTTGTTCTACAGTAGAAATAGGCATAATATTGAATTTTTCTACTAAAACCTTGAGTACATTGGGAGAAACAAACGCAGGCAGACTAGGGCCAAGACGCATATTTTTAATTCCCAGATATAGCAATGTCAGAAGAATACAAACGGCTTTTTGTTCATACCAGGACAATACAAAAGATAGTGGCAGCTTATTTACATCTGTATCGAAGGCCTTTGCTAACGCCACTGCAATCTGGATTGCAGAATAAGCATCATTGCACTGCCCTATGTCCAGAAGCCTTGGAATTCCACCAATATTGCCAAAATCCATCTTATTGAAACGATATTTTCCGCAAGCCAGAGTCAGAATTACACAATCCTGGGGAATAGCCTGCGCCATTTCTGTATAATAGTTTCTGCCAGATTTAGCACCATCGCAACCACCGATTAAGAAAAAGTGCTTGATGGCTCCACTTTTTACAGCATCTATAACTTTACCCGCAACACTCATCACTGCATTGTGTCCAAAACCAACCAAAATGCTCTTGTCTGTACCATCTTGTTGGAATCCCTCTGCTTCTAATGCAGCGTTGATGACAGGACTAAAATCATGATTGCTAACATGAACGACACCAGGCCATGCAACAAGACCACTGGTGAAAATTCTTGCCTTATATGTATCTTTGGGTTTTTGTATACAATTTGTGGTCATCAATATAGCACCAGGGAAAGAATCGAATTCCTGTCTTTGATCTTGCCATGCGCCACCATAGTTTCCTACAAGGTGTTTGTATTTTTTCAATTCAGGATATCCATGAGCAGGTAGCATTTCTCCATGAGTGTAAATATTGATGCCCTTTCCTTCCGTCTGTTTCAATAGCTCTTCCAGATCTTTTAGATCATGCCCTGAAACCAGGATAGCCTTTCCTTTGACTGGCTCAATGCGGACAGCAGTGGGAACTGGATGACCATAGGTCTTAGTATTCCCTTGATCCAGCATTGCCATAACTCTCAAATTCACTTCCCCACAGCGTAAGACCATAGGCAATAGTTCATCTACTGTCGTTACATCTTTAGCAAGCAAAGACATTGCTTCGTAGAAATATCCATAAACCTTATCGTCTTCTACACCCAAAATATACGCATGATCTGCATAAGCGGCCATGCCTTTCAAGCCATAAACCAAAAGCTCTTCCAGACCTGCAATATCCTGGCCTAACTTCTGGATACGTTTTTCAATGGAAACAGCCTCTCCTTGTTTTACCAGTCCATTCAGATCTACTGCCGCTTCCCATACATTCAGAGAAACCTCTGCTTTTCCACCCGTTTTCATACATTCTGCTTCATACTGCGCTTTTGCCTTTTTCAAAAACGCGCTGAGCTTCTGCAGAACCTGCTGTAGCCTCAATGGATCAAAATTTACGTTAGTGACAGTGGTAAAAAGAGCTTCTACCATAAAACGATCCATTTCAATATCCTGTATGCCCATAGTTCGCAATTTTAAGGCATAAACGCTCAACTGTTTCAGAGCATGGATCACAAGATCTTGCAAAGCAGATGTCTCAGGATCTTTACCACAAACACCGAATGCTGTACATCCACAACCTTTAGCTGTCTGTTCACATTGATAACAAAACATACTCATGATAGTTTGTTTATAAAAAGGAATTCCCTTTTTAAAGGATGCCTTTCTTCACCCCTGGTATTAAAATATCTAGCTATCCATAATAAGATAAAAAGATCTTATTATCATTAAAATACAATATCTTTTTCTTTTTGTCAAGAGTATTTTTTTTATTTTTATTTTTTTCTTGACATTCAGACATAAAATAGCTACAATACAACCGTTAAATAAATGCCCCGTTCGTCTAGCGGCCTAGGACCGTGGGTTCTCAGTCCAACAACACGGGTTCGAGTCCCGTACGGGGTACCAAACAAGGTTTACTCGAACTTTTTCGAGTAAACCTTTAGTCCTTTC
>CALKWO010000112.1 GCA_938003875.1 uncultured bacterium | reverse complement strand
AAGATAGAGTAGAACCTTCTAAGGATGAAGAGGTACAGTCTATATACGAAGAAGCCCCAGAAACGGCCGTGGCTGACCAGAACATCTCCCTCAATCAGAGGATTTCATCGAATGAAAATTCGGAAGAAAGATTGGAAGACCTGATGCAGGAAGAACCCCGCTCTCTTTATGACCAGGATATTGAGCAAATGCTCTATGGCGATTCTGCCTTATATAAAGATCAAGAAACTAAAGCATCAAAAGAAGAAAAAGCTACAAAGTCAGAAGAAATAAAAACGCAATCCTTGCCTATACAGCAGGATACATACTATCCTCCACAACCTGTTTCTCCCCAGGTACCTTTGGAGAATGCACAAACGTATTCTCAGCCTCCGATATCCAATGCACAGCCTTCATCAAATTTTTATCCAGGATATGGTGCAGTAGGGCAAAACAATTACGGACAGGTGTATCCGCAGGCAAACCAGGGTTATGCACAGCCGAGTCAGGGCTATCCTATGTATAATCAACCTGGTGCCTACAATCCTTATGCACCTATGTATGATCAGGCTGGTCAACCATTTTATGGGTATGACCAGAATGGACAGCCTATATACTATAATCAAATGAATCAGCAACCTGCCTATGTTCCCATGTATAATGCATCAGGGCAAATCGTTTATACTCCTGTATATAACAACCAGGCTTACGATCCTATGTATCAACAGCCCATGTACCCAGGATATAATCAACAGGCACAAGTATTTTATGGGTATGATCAGAATGGCCAGCCAGTATACGGACCTGCACAAAATACTCCTGCAGCCCCTGATACACAATCCTATGAAAATATTTTTGAGCAAATTGAACAAATAGAAAACCAGCTATCGACTGATATGGCATCTGAAGAGATGCCGTCTACTGCAGAAACTGCACCTGCGACTACAGAATCTGCTGAAAATGAATCCTCTCAGAAAATTCTTGAAGAAAAAATGAATGCTGCTGATGATGCTACAGAAGTACAAAAAGTACCAACAGAAGGAGAAAAAGCTGCTAAACGCTCTCGTACATCAAAAAGAGGGAGAAGTAGCAATACCAGTGCCAAAAGACATAGCAAAAGGCTACATGCCTGCACACACCCTTATAATATGTTGCTAGACCTTTGCCAAAATATGTTTCAAAAGGTACTTTATGAATTTCAGCAGATTTGTCCTAATGTGAACATGGTAGATTTCATCGAAGATTCTCTTCAAAAGATGAGAACAGAAATCCTTTTCATGGAAAAGCAGGGTGAAAAAGTTTATAGAATTTTATATAAATTGCTCAATGAAAAAATGGTATGGGAAGGTGTTGCCACCAATTTCTGTAGCTCTTGGGGTTCTTCACCTGTCAGCCAGGATGAAAAAAACATTCTCTCAACACAACCCTATAAAATTTTATTTTTCTTTTTCCGTTTCCTTTCTTTCTTGCTCTTTGCTTTAAAAACCGTAGTAGACCGAGAACAAAAACAAAAGCTCGCGATTTCTCTTTTGCAGCTCATAGATGCCTTTGGTTTTTATCTAAAACATGGAAGAAAAAGCTGTCCTCTAAATAGAATTTTTCAGCATTGCAGAAAGCATGTACTATCTAAAAGCGATATGTGCGATTGTCATTACGATCAGGGAGGCAATATGATGCCTCCTGATGTCACTATAGAAAGTACCGCAGATGTAGCAACTGTAGATGGAAATGTACAGAAAAGGATTCTCAATTTTAAAGGAAGTATTAAACGCAATACCTTGTGGAAGGTTTTGCACATGCTCTCTATTGAGCAAAAATCAGGCTGCTTATGGGTTATTACTGACGAAGTTTCTAAGGTATATATTTCCGAAGGAACTGTAATCCATTGCGAATCCATCAACGAGCATGGAGAAGAGGTATTCTTCAATTTGATGGGATTGAAGCATGGGCAGTTTTCTTTCAATGCCAACGAAATTTCTGATGAAGTGACAATGAACCGTCCTATTGAAACTCTTTTGATAGAAGCAGCACGTCGTTTATCCGTTCATTCTATGAAAAAGTCATAGTTTTTTTTAGGAGAATGGCTTAGTGCCATAGTCGCTATGAATACTAAAGAATTTATCGAAATAGAAGAAAAATATGGAGCTCATAACTATCATCCACTAGACGTAGTTTTAACAAAAGGCGAAGGCGTATGGGTCTATGATGTAGAAGGAAAGAAATATCTGGATTGTCTAAGTTGCTATTCCGCTTTGAATCATGGCCATTGTCATCCCAAACTGGTAGAGACTATGAAAGCCCAGTGCAGCCAGTTGACCTTAACATCCAGAGCTTTCAGAAACAACCAGCTTGGTTATTTCTGCAAAGAACTTTGTGAAATGACAGGCTATGAGATGGTATTGCCCATGAATAGCGGTGCTGAAGCTGTAGAAACAGCCATGAAAGCAGCAAGAAAATGGGGTTATACACGTAAAGGCATCCCAGAGAACAAAGCAGAAATCATTGCTTTCACAGGAAATTTCCATGGTCGCACAATTTCTATTGTAAGCTATTCTACAGAGGAAGACTACCGTAGTGGCTTTGGTCCATTCACACCTGGTTTCGTCATTGTTCCTTACGGAGATATTGATGCATTAGCTAAAGCCATCAATCCTAATACCGCTGCCATTCTGATTGAGCCAATCCAGGGAGAAGGGGGTATTGTCGTTCCTCCTGCTGGCTATCTGAAGCAAATTTATGATCTATGCAAAAAGAACAATGTCCTTTTTGTTGCAGATGAGATACAGACAGGCTTAGGCAGAACAGGAAAGCTTTTTGCCTGCCATCATGAAGATGTAAGAGCCGATATGGTAATCTTAGGCAAAGCACTCGCAGGCGGTTTTTATCCTGTTTCTGCAGTCATTGCCTCCAAAGAAATTTTGGGTGTTTTTCAGCCAGGACAGCATGGTTCGACTTTTGGTGGCAATCCACTAGGAATGGCATTAGCAAGACAGGCTATAAAAATTCTTCAGGAAGAGAAGCTCATTGAAAATTCTGCAACAGTAGGCCAATATTTCATCGAAAAGCTCAAAGCTATCAAAAGCAGATATATAGAGCAAGTTAGAGGAAAAGGCCTGTTGATTGGAGTTGTCTTGAACAAAGAAGCCAATGGTGCAAGAAGATTCTGTGAAGCTTTACAGAAACGTGGTATTCTTTGCAAAGAAACCCATTTCAATATCATTCGCTTTGCTCCTCCCTTGGTCTTGACCAAAGAGCAAGTAGACTGGGCAATCAAAGAAATCAGCGAAGTTATGGAATAGGAAAAAAACAGATTTAGTCTGTCTTTAAAGAAAAAATTTTAAACCACGGATAAACACAAATAAACTCAGATAGAATTTAAATTTTTCAGAATTTTTTAAATTAATTTTTGAGATTACAAATTTTTCAGTATTTAAAAATTTTATCAGTGTTTATCAGTGTTCATCTGTGGTTCTCTTTCAAATCTGTAGAATATAGATGATTATCTGTTCTTTTGAGTTTATAGCTATGTATAAAGCATGTTATTTAAATCTATCTAAAGAAAACTGGCATGAGAGAGTCCAGATTGCCCTGGAAAAACTAGAAAAATGTGATCTTTGTCCTCATGTCTGTGCTGTTTGCAGAACACAGAATCAGCAAGGAATCTGCAAAACAGGACGCAAGGCAATTATCTCTAGCTTTGGGCCACACATGGGAGAAGAAGATTGCCTTAGAGGAAAAAAAGGCTCAGGCACTATTTTTTTCAGCCGATGCAACTTGCTATGCGTTTTTTGCCAAAATTGCGATATATCACATTATGGCGAAGGATATGAAGTCACGGCAGACAATCTGGCAGGAATCATGCTGGAGATACAGAATTATGGTTGTCACAACCTGAATCTTGTAACCCCTGGCCATGTTGTTCCTCAAATTCTGGAATCTCTTGAAATAGCTGTAAACAATGGTCTATCCATTCCCATTGTCTACAATACCAATGGATATGACAGTCTAAACACACTAAAACTTCTGGATGGAATCGTAGACATCTATATGCCTGATATAAAATTTTTAGACCCTGAGATTTGCCAAAAGTTTACAGTAGCTAGAAATTATGGTGAAATGGTCAAAATAGCCGTTAAAGAAATGCACCGTCAGGTTGGAGATCTCACCATCTCTGAAAATGGACTTGCTACAAGAGGGCTTCTGGTGCGCCATCTTGTCATGCCTGATAATGTTTGCAACATCAGAGAAATCATGAACTTTTTGGTAAAAGATATTTCTCCTCATACTTATGTGAACCTGATGTCTCAATATCATCCTGCTGGTGCTGCCTGGGGATTGGCAGAGCTGAGGCGAGCCATTACCCGTGAAGAGTTTGAAGATGCTTATCAGCAAGCACTGGAAGCAGGAATCCATCGTTTCGATAGTCGGCCCTTAAGAAGATTTTTTTGGTAATTTTTAGCAAGATAGGCACCCAATGCTTGGTTTAGAATTGGTTCGCTTCAGACAAAGAAGTGGGAAAATCATACCTCTATACATTGACATCACAGATCCTGAACTTATTTCCATATCACAAAATCTTATTGCCCTTTATGAAGAATATAAAGGAAGAACAAGAGAAGAACTCCAGGATGCTTTAAAACCTTTGATGAACGAAGGAAAAGACATTCTTGTGTATCGTGGTTTATGCAAGCTTTTGGAAGATCTTTGCTGCTTTGATACAGAATGCACGCTGGATACAATAGAAAGCAGAAAGGTTATTTTTGAAATAGCATCAAAACAGCACCAGGCAGGCTCTTTCGATAGAGAAAAAATATTGCAAGAGGCCTCAGAATTTTTACAGACTACCCCTAAAATCCTGGAAAACAATATGTATGCAGACTTAAAGCAAAACCATATACTTCAGGAAATGAAACCCGTTGATGCAGAACATCTTCTAAAACGCTATAATACATCCCTCGCACAAAGCATTCTCTTGAAGGCCATGTCGTTGCATGTGGAAATCAAAGAAAAAAATCACAAGAGATACAGACAATTGTTCAGGGCGATTAAATTCTATCGTCTTCTTTATCAAATCAATGGAAATATGGAAGATGGCTTTGTCATTTCGCTGGACGGGCCTATGAGCTTGTTTCAGGCATGCCATAAATATGGATTGCAAATGGCACTCTTCCTGCCTGCTTTACTTCTGTGCGAAGGATGGAACCTAAAGGCCGATCTGGCCTGGAAAGCCAAAAAAATTTGCACTTTTAGCCTGGATAGCAAAACAGGTCTTTATTCTCATTACCCTGACACGGGTATGTATCAGCCCCCTGAACTATCCCAATTTGAAGAGCGTTTTCGAACTTTGAATTCAGGCTGGGAAATCAGCAACGAATGTTTTTTGCTAGATATAGGTCAGGAAATCAGCATTCCTGATTATTGCTTTGTTCATTTCAGTGCAAATTGTGTAGTTTATATGGAAATTTTTGGTTTCTGGCATAAAGCCGCTTTAGAGAGAAGAATCGCCAACTTGAAGGAAAGCAAACACAATCTCTTGCTCGCAGTTTCTAAAAATTTGAATGTGGAAGAAAAGCCTTCGCTGATAGAAGACAAACAAATCTACTTTTTCCATCAGGTCTTACATCCCAAAGATATACTAGAACACCTCAACCAGATAGCAAATCTCCATTAGATTATAATTCATCTTAAGTATGTTTTATAAATTTTATAGATATATTTAATTATCGTAATATATTAATTTATATTAGTATTATAAGAATTTTATATATTTTATAAAAAATTTTGTTGACTTTATAGTAAAAAAAATTAGAATATAAACATTAAGAAAAAATATGAGTGAAGTGTTCTTTTTAAGATCACTTGATGTTTATAGTGTGATTGGTTTGTTGTTAGTACAAGGGTAATTGTTTTTGAGGAGATAAAATATGCCAGAAAAAGCAAAACCTGCTCCTGCTCCTGCACCAGCAAAACCTGCTCCTGCTCCTGCACCAGCAAAACCTGCTCCTGCACCAGCAAAACCTGCTCCTGCAAAACCTGCAGAAAAAAAAGCATAAAACTCAAAATAAAAAATATTGAGCTTTAGATTGAAAAAAAGAGAGAGTTTTTTACTCTCTCTTTTTTTTGTGCTAAGTTGTAATTTTTAGTCCTCTCGGCATAAGTTCGCTCCCATTGATTTCAGCATAGAAATATAGCCAGGAAAAGAATCGTCAATGCATTCTATTCCATGGATGATGCTTGGGCCTTTAGCTATCAGGGCAGCCATAATGAGCGACATAGCGACCCGATGGTCTTTATGCGATTCTAGTTCGCATCCATGCAAATTTTGCGGGCCTTGCAAAGAAAAACCATCAGGGGCTTCTTCTATCCTTGCCCCCATTTTTTTGAGTTCATGAGTCATCACAGAGATTCTGTCGCTTTCTTTAACACGTAGCTCTGTAGCGTTTCTTACTATGGTTACGCCTTGTGCCTTTAAGGCTGCTATCATAAAAATAGGAAACTCATCTATCATACGAGGAACAAAATCCTTAGGGATGGTGATTCCTTGCAGAGCCTGCGAACAGACATGCAAATCGCTTATAGGTTCTATGGCATCAGACTTTGCTACCTGCAATTCTATTCCCGCTCCCATTCTGCAAAGAGCATCCAATAAGCCTGTTCTCGTAAAATTCGTGTCCGTTTTCTGGATGATTATTTCGCTTCCTTCTACTACAATGCCTGCGGTAAGTAAGAAAGCAGCAGAAGAGAAATCGCCTGGTATGTCCATATTTATAGGAGAAAGAGGAAGACAAGGTTCTATCTTTATGATATTTTTCTCCTTCCTGATTTTTGCCCCCATCTCCATCAGCATTCTTTCTGTATGATCTCGTGTATCCTCTTTCTCTTCAATACAAGTTACACCTTTGGCAAAAAGGCCAGCCAGTATCAACGCACTTTTGACTTGAGCACTTGCAACAGGCATGGTATAGTTTATACCATGCAGTTCTGATGGCTGGATACGAAGGGGCGCATATCCTTTCTGGCTTTCTATTTTGGCCCCCATGAGTTGCAACGGAAGCACCACACGATCCATAGGGCGATGACGCAGTTGCTCATTACCGTCCAGAATGCTGGAAAAATTTTGGCAGCATAGAAGACCCATCAAAAGCCTCATCGTTGTCCCAGAGCCTTTTGCATCTAAAGTATGCAAAGGCTTCTTGTATTCTTTTCCCTGCACATGGAGAATGCCAGAATTGCTTTCTATAGGGACACCCAGACTCATCAGACAATCCCTGGTAGCTAGAGTATCGTGACTGATAAGCCACTGAGAAAAATTGCTTGTCCCTTTTGCAAGCGAGCCTAAAAGCATTGCTCTATGAGTCAAAGATTTATCTCCTGGCACACAAACGCTTCCTTTTAAAGAACTGCCAGGGTTCACAATCACTTTTGCCATACAAACTCCTTATGTATTCATTGGATGGGAATCGCCATGTATATTAAGTTTAAAAACTTATTTTTTACCTTGACAATGTTAAATTCCATATATTGGCTAGCAATGACTTATAGCGAAAATTGCATTTAATTCGTTATCTTAATCTTAATCGTTATCGTTATCTTAATCTTTTTTTGATAACGATTAAGATTAAGATTAAGATAACGATAACGAATTAATGCCTAAATCTTTCGTAAGCTCTTGCTAATCAATAATCCAGATTTAACATTGTCAAATTACTGGTGGCTTCTTTTTTCTACGGCTTCTTTGTTGATGTCTACCATAAGAATGTCTTTGAAGTCTTGGGAAACTTTCATGAAGTCTTCTTCTGAAATATGAGGGTATTTTTCTAATATTTTTTTGTAAAAATCTTTAATACAAAAGGAACAAGAGTCCTGGCAATCACCAAGAAGAGAAAAAATTCTATTGATGTCCAGGAATTGGATAGAATCTACCTTGAAGTATCTTGCTAGTTCCCTATTTCCCTGATCCTCTTCTACATTGCTATAGAAATTCTGTCCATAGAGATCATCCGTTTTGGGCGTAAACACTCCAAACTGGCATTCTGTCATAAAAGGAGGGAAAGCCACTCTTAAATGCACACGAATATATTCTTCCTTAAAATTATGGAAGTATTTTCCAAAATGAGAAGCAACGCTGATCTTGCGTATTTCATGAACTATGCTGGAAACAAAATCTGTGTCCAGGATAGAATGCTGGACAATAACAATGTCTCGCCCTTCAAATGCTGAGGAAATCGGATGGTATTGCAGCCTTTTTCTAAATTTTCTGCGTTTTTCATCAGGCTCTATTTCGATTCGCCCTAGATAAGGATTGATAAAAATCCCTGTATCCAGAGGGCATCCTAATATCTGGGCATATCCCAAGGCAGAAGCAAGAGCGTTGGTCTGGAGTGGCAAAACCATAATTTTAATCAGCCTGGTAAGCATCTCTGGTATTGTGTCAATTCCCTTTTTTTCGCTTTCTTCCTTAAAAACAATGGCTCCGTAGTCCATCATTTCCTGGACTTTCTTGAAATCGCGTATTTCAGGATTCTGGCTGCACACAATGATAGGAGTTTTCGATAGAAGTGTGCTGCTATAGCGTAAATTATAAAGCTTTTTGAGAAGATCTATGGAATCGCCTTTTGTGAAAACCATATCCAGGAAAACAAAATCTATGTTTTCTTTTTCTATTGTTTCTAAAATTCCCTGAGCTGTAGGTTGTTCCTGAAAAAAAAGATTTTTAGCAAGAAAATCCTTTGTTTCCAGAGGCACACGGAAATCTTTTTTTAGATCATGCTGCAGCATAGAATAGATGTTATTCTGGATTTCTTCTCTTTTTAAAGTGCTTCCTGCAATCAATGTTTTAGGAAAATGCAGACAGGCTTCTCTCTCTCTTGCTTTCTCTTTTTCTGCCAGGGATTTACCAAGATTTTTGCGAAAAGTATAAGCATCAGAAGAAAGCTCTAACACCTTACTATCGTCTCGTACAAAAAAGGCTGCTTCATAAAGACAACGACCACCTTTGACATTTTTTAGTACTTCCGTGCGGCATTGGATTTGTTCTCTGGGGATTTTATTTTCAAAAGGATGGACTCCATTCATATCAAAGCAAAGAATAGTACCAGGAGGTACTTCCTGGAAACGATTTACGCCCAAAATTTCCAAAGCTGCACTCTCTGAAGCCAAAGCATATCCCTGCTCTTTTCCTGGCAATTCTCCATAAACCAGAGGATGGTATCCATCGGGATCGCGGGCAGCGATAATTTTGCCTCCCATGATGGCCAAAAGGCTGTATGCACCACGCACCAGCCGTCTGTTTTTTTCTTCCTTTGTCAAGGCTCTATATATGGCTTTTTCAGGCTTTTCGCCTTGTTTTTCGGCAAAACAAGAGAGAAAAAGAGGCAAAAAAAGCTCGCTATCCGAAGTGGCATTGAATCCATAGCCTTTCTTTGCCAGATAGTTTTTTAAAAATGTTTTATCTATATTTCCATTGTGCGACAGCGCAATAGGGCCACAAACTGAATCATCGTACAAAAAAGGCTGTATATTTCTTATGTCTGGCTCACCTTGCGTAGGGAACCGAACGTGACCAATCATGAACTGACAGCCAGTACAATCCATAGTCTCTCTAAAAACATCGGCCACAAGCCCTAAGGCTTTCCTCGATTGGATATGGTTTCCCTTTGGGCTCAGGAAGGCCATGCCAGCACACTCTTCTCCCCTGTGCTGTAAACTGATAAGACCACTATAGCCTATTTCGAACAAATGAGAAGATCGACCTGTTAAAACACAACCAAAAATACCACACATACTTTGCCTTTCTTTAACGGCTCAAAAAATTCACTCTGTGTATCCCTAACACGGATAAACCGTAATCAAAAAGAAAAAAATTTACCGCAGAGATGCAGAGGTCGCAGAGAAAAATTTTTAATATTTTTTATTCCTCTCTGCATTCTCAGCGTCTCTGCGGTGAAAAATCTTTACACTTTTGGACAAAATTTCAACAAAAAGTGACTATTTTTCTATATCTAGTGAATCCTATTCCTTATATTTAAGCGTATTGGATATAGTCGTCATAATCTCTTGTGCTATCTTGATGTCCATATCCTTTTCATAAATAAAAGAAATAGCCAGTTTGCTTCCGTCTTGCAAGCTCAGCAAATAGACTTCTAGTAACAAAGGCCTTGGAATTTTTTTGGAGAGTAGTTCTCCCTCAATACTTCTATTCATAAAAAACCGTTTGTTGTTTTTTTCTGCTTTTTTGGCTGTTCCCAGAAAAGTCGTCTTGACGTATTTTAGCAATTCCACTTCATCCATATTTATGTTTTCTAGCATTTGGGTGGAAATAAAAACAAGCCTGATTTCGAAGGTTTCTTTACCCTGTGGTGAGTTGGCAGGATAAGATAGGGTGAAGGCTTCCATTCCAAAGACAGCAGGGGCACTAAAAGGCACAGGTGTCTGGAAAGTGATATTTTTTAGAACTTGTGTCTGCAAAATTTTTTCTTCTGCGTTAGCACTCAAAAGCAAAAAGAAAAGAAAAAAACAGAGGATTTTCATAGAACTTTTTGCCATTTTTTTTCTCCTACTTAAGAAAATGAACGAAAAATTTACTAAGAAAACGAACTATTTATTATATATCATCATCTAGCTTCCTGGATAATTTTTCATTTCAGAGGACAAAGAGACTATCAGGGCTTCCATAGAAAAGGGGAATCCTGCTTCTTGAAGAGAAGTCACAAAGTCTCTATGGTTTCTCTGATCCCTGTAAGCAGGGGTTTTCTGAGGATATCGTAAATATTTTTCTATAATATCCGTTGGCTGAGAAACGTTGATAACAGCGTGAAAAAAGACTTTTTTAGGATTCCGATACATAGCTGAACCAGCAATTTTTCGATTGTAGATAGCGATGTCGGAGATTCCTTCCTGCGATAGTCCATGCACTCCCTGGTTTTCGAGTGCATGGATAATGCGGGTATTATAAATATGAAAGTATTTTTTGGATGGCAATGGTTTTTCTGTATTATGCACAGCGGATACAACGAGCATCCGAGGCGACAGAATTACTGCTTCCCCTCCACTAGGACGTTGCACTATAGATACCTTATCTTCATAGACCGCCTGCGTAAATACGGATTTTTCTACTGTGTTGCTGTTTCCTAGAATGATAATAATTTGTTCTGGCTGCCAGACAAGAAAGCGATAAAAGCTTGTATTATCTTCCCAGAGGCTTTGGTCTTTAAGATTATAGTGACAGAGCATATCTTCAGGCATGATAGACACATCTGCCTCCTATATATGTTGATTTTATATGGCTTTTCAGAAAAACATCATTGTCCTTTTCTTCCAGAAGATCATGAGAGACAGAGACAAAATCAGCAAGCTTGCCAGGCAAAAGGCTTCCTTTTATGGCTGCTTCCCCTGATACCTGAGCAGGAGCATAGGTATAGGCATGTATGGCTTCTTTTCGAGTGAGGCAATCTTTGCTCTGGCTCCATTTGTGGGATGAATTTCCTATGGGCAGAGATCGGGTGATAGCAGAATATATGTTCCACAGGGGGTTAATGGAGGCAACAGGAAAATCTGTTCCTAATACAAGCGGGACACCATATTTTTTCCCAAAATCCAGCATGGTTCTGTAGGCGTGGGTATGTTCCAGAAGATGGGGCTGCAAACGCTCCGTGCTATCAAGATCGCCAGGAATATGGATGGGCTGTACCGAAAAAGCTACACCACACTTTGCGAGACTTCCTATCACATCAGGGGAAGCTGCCTGGATGTGTTCTATTCTGTGCATCATAGAGCAAGGCAATTTCTGGGGCCTGTATTCCAGGAAAATCTCTGCAATATTTTGGGTGGCACGATCTCCAATACCATGGATTGCCAGGGGGATGCTTCTTTTTAAGGCTTCTTTTACAGTATGGCGCACTTCGCTTCGCGATATAAGCTCTTCCCCCCTATATTGCGAATCTGGATAGGGTGTGTTCATATAGGCTGTTCTTGCTCCCAGGGAACCATCATAGATCAATTTCAGATGCCCAAGACGGAGCATTTCATTCCCCATACCTGGAATTTTGCCTGCCTTCAGAAATTCTTGCCAGCTTTCTATGGTCAAAGCACACAAACAGCGAACCGTAAAGTCTTCAGGATGCTGAAACAAAAGCCAGGAAAGAGCAGGAAAGATTTCAAAGTAATCGCAGTTTTCCATATCATGGATGCCTGTGATTCCATATTGATTCATATATCTCATGGCTTTCGCTGCCAGAAGGGAGAGGACTTTTTGTGGTAAAGGCGGAATTTTTTTTTGTGCAACAAAAATAGCCTGCTCGAAAAGAAGCCCTGTGGGAGAATTAGTACGAGGATCTCGGTCTATCCTCCCGCCGATGGGATCATGCGTATCTTCCTGAATCGAGAATATTTCCAAAGCTTTTGTGTTCAAAAGAGCAGAATGCAAAGATGCATCTCGCAAGAAAACAGGATTTTGAGGTGATATTCTGTCTATCTCCTGGCAATGGGGCAGAATATCGAGATTATGCCATCCCCCGCCTAGTATCCACTCGCCAGGGGATCGGGTTATAGCTTCTTGCTCTATTTTTTGCAGGAACGATGCTTTGTCCTCCATAGCACTGAAATCCAGCCATCGGGAATAGGAAGCTGGCAAAGGCAAGCTGCTCTTTTCTCCCTGGCTCATAAGGGCAATATAGCGATAGAGATATTGATGCAAGTGGCAATGTGCATCAATAAATCCTGGCAATACACATTCGCCCTGGATTTCTATGGGCGTAAGATTTCTAGCCTGCGCAGGCCAGGCATCTTCTCTTTTGCCCATAGCGAGGATCCTGTCGCCTAGCACAAGCATCCATTGTGCGACAGGCAATGCCTCTTCCATAGTATAGATTTTAGGATGCAGGAAAAGCTTTAGTTCAAGATTCTCTTGGTTCATGCGATCTTCCTAGAAACGGATGCCTTCATGGGCGAGCAGCCACTCTTTTTTGGATAGTCCACCACTATAGCCTCCCATTTTTCCATTGTTGGCAATGATACGATGGCATGGAATAATTATGGGTATTCTATTTTTTCCATTAGCATAGCCTATTGCCCTGGCAAATTTTTCATCTTTGATCTTCATGGCTATGTCTTTATAAGAATATGTTTTTCCAAACGGTATCTTCATCAGCTCATTCCATACCATTTTTTGGAACTCGCTTCCTTCAGGCATGAGCTTGAGGGTGAATTTTTTTCGTTTTTTGTGAAAATATTCATCCAATTGCGAAACGCATTCTTCCAGGCACGCGGGAACAGGGCTACCAGAGGAAGGAGCCTTGTCCAGAAAAGAAATAGAATATATTCCTTCTTCCGAACCCTGAATTTCAAGAACGCCAATAGGCGAAGAATAATAAGCAGTGCATTTTGTCATAAAATTTCCTTTAAGTCTGTAATGGTAATTTAAGAAAACGCTTACAATAATAAGATTTTATATTCCCTGGTTCGTCTCTCCAATTTTGTTCCACAAGATGTGCATACTGGTGTATTAAAGATAGCATATTTTCCTCATAATTTGCGTTTTTATCTATTTTTAATCTTGTGTATTCAATATGAACAATACCATTGATTTTCATGTTCACCCGCGCAGAAAAAATTTCAGAGTTGCTGTGCAAAGCAAGAGTAGCAAATCCTTGCATGAAGAGATAGGCTCGACCATGAAAGGGAACAGGGATGCCTGTAGTACCATGCTGTCCATCCCCTGCAAGATAAACAATGTCGCCTTTTTGAAGTCTTTCTTGAGCTAAAAGCATGGGTTGGAGAATAAGTGGGCTATTCTCGTTTTTAGGAATGCCTATATATTGTATATTTTTGGGATTTCTTTTCAAAGCAGAAAATCGTTTTGCTGTTTGTATTGCTGCCAGGATGAAAATATTTTGAAAATCCTGCTGTCCTAATACAAAAAAGTTTAGAGGGGAAAAAATAGTATGACAACCTACGATAAGAACTCCCTTTCCTTTTTTATAAGATTCTTTTACTTCCTCTAGGCCTGTGATGCTAAACCATGTTTCCATGTCGCTCTTCTTACATTTTCCCAGAACATCGTAGATCCAGGGAGCGAATGCTTCCCCTATGATAGCGATAGTGAAAATTTCTGATTTTTTTTTAGGACTTTTTAAGTATGGTACGATTTGACGATGAAAGATGCTATGTTTATAAAATAAGGATTTTTGTACCCAATTTTTACTACAAAACCACAATAAAAAACGGATGCCTGTAGAATAGGGAATCATGGCTATCATAGCCTTTAAAAACAGCTTATTCCGAAGAATTCTGAAAGCGTATTTCCAGGATTTAGAATCAGGATTAAAATGCTTTCCTGATAAAATATTATTTTTTCCATCATGCTTGCTATCAGCAGAAGAAACAGAATGCTTTTCTTCTCCAACGATTAAGCCTGCAATATCCTGGATTGTTTTCTGGCTAGAAATATTTTCTATAGATATTTTTTTGCCAAGAATTTTTTCTATTTCCAATAGCATTTGGAAAGATCGGATAGAATCCATGCCAAGATCAGACAAAGAATCCTGGATTCCTATAGGGGATATTTGCAAAATTTTTTCGCAAATCTGGACTAATTTTTTTTCTTCTTCGTTTTGGGGGGCAAGATATATTTCTTCTAAGACAGGCCGTTTGATTTGCAATATCTGAAGGGCTTTTCGATCTGTTTTTCCATTGGGAGTGTGCGGGAATTCCTCTAAAGCAATCAAGATAGCAGGTACCATATAAGAAGGGATTTTATCGCCTAATACTTTTTTTAAAGCTTTGACACCAGGCATTAAACCAGAGGAAGTTTGTAGATAAGCAACTAAAGAATTGCCCAGAGGAGTTTCTCTGCATACTACGGCTACATCCTTTGCAATACCCAAAGATAGGATAGCGGATTCTATTTCAGCGAGTTCTATCGTAAACCCACGAACCTTTACACGCATATCTTTGCGCCCTGAATAAACCAGAAGCCCTTTTTCTATTTTTCCTAAATCTCCTGTTTTATAGATGCGCTTTCCGCCAATCGTAATAAAAGATTTCTGGGTTAAATCTTGTTTTTCCCAATACCCAGGGCTAAGGTATGGACTCTGGATGGCGATTTCCCCAACACAATGATCAGAAACTTGCTGGTTGTTTTCATCCAGCAAAAAGATTTCTATGCCATCTCCTGCATAACCAGAAGGTACTTTATTTTCAGGTACAAAAGTATCCTGGTCTATAAAGTATTGGGCAAGAACACTTGCTTCTGTACAGGCAAGATGGTTGACCAGAACTGCCTGTTTTCCAAAATGCTCTCTGAACAAATCCACATCTCTCTTTTTGACCTCTTCCCCTCCCAAATCAAAAACACGCAAATCAGGAAAAGAGGAATTTTCCCCAAGACTTTCTAAAAAGCTTCTAAATAGAGTAGGAACAGAATGATAGACTGTTATCCTTTCCCTGGACAACCACTGTGACATCTTCTCTATCCCTTCTTTTGTAGGGGCAAAAGGATATACTGTGGCCCCTGAAAGAAGCCCTCCATAAATATCCATAAGAGAAGCACTGAAACCATAAGAAGGCAATATTGTCATGCGATCTTTCTCTGATATCCCTAAACTATTAGAATAGCTGCGGATAAAATGCAGTAGATTGCGATGTGTCTGCATCACGCCTTTAGGCTCACCCGTTGATCCAGAAGTATATAGAATATAGGCAAGACTTTCTGGTTCAATATCTTTATAAAATTTTTCTTGGGAAAAACCAGAAAGAGATCTTTCTGTTTCTAAAACTCGAAAGCCCTTTCCCGATAACTTTTGTGCTTCTTGCATCATAGCTTTATCAGAAAAAAGAATCTGTGCCTGAGAATTGTCCAAGATATACTCTATGCGTTGCTCAGGATAGGAAGGATCTATTGGGATATAAGCCCTGGCAGACCTCAGTACTCCAAGCATCACAGCAATAGCTAAAGAATCATGGCTCATAAAAATCAATACAGGATTGCTTGTTCCCTGGGATTCGTTCTCTATAAGCCTGGCTATCTGGTTTGATACTCTGAACAGCTCCATATAAGTATAATGCGCATTTGTTGGGCTTTGAATGGCTATTTTTTCTGGATATTTTGCCACTATTTTATCAAAGCGGGCGATAATGCTTTGTTGTGTTTCTTTTTCTTCAAAAGCATGGGAAGCTATGTTAAATCGAGCCTTTTCATCCAAAAATTTTGGAGGATTAAAACCTGGAAGTTCCAAAGAAAATCTCCTTAGATTCAAATTGCCATTTTCCATTCTTTGTTATCATAGACAAGTCTATGTGCCTTTCTATCAAGTTTTGCTGGTTTGCGATCACTTCCTGTAAGATTTACAAGAATAGTCTCCTGCTTTGGAAAATTTCCATTGCGAACCTTTTTTATCAAACCTGCCATAGCGCAAGACGCAGCAAAGCAAGGAAAGATTCCTTCCATTTCTTCTACCATTTTGCGTGCTTCACGAATTTCTTGCTCGCTCACGGCAAGTAAAGTTCCCTTGCTATCTTGCACAATCTTTTTGATATAAGGGTACTCTTTTCCAGGATTTCCTCTTAATATGGCTCTGGCAATTCCATAAGGCCTTTCCACAAGATGATGGGGCTGGATTTGATCGCAGCCTTCTTTGTATGCATTGACTATAGGCGCGCAACTCTCTTGCTGAACGCATAGCAGTTTAGGAAGAATGCTGATGCGTTTTAGCTCAAGAAGCTCTTTTGCTCCTTTGTATACACCATATACACCCATAGCACTCGATACGGCTTGGACGTACCAGTCAATATTTCCTGGAACTTGTTCCGATGCTTCCAGAAATGCTGTCTTTAAGCCTTCTCTTCGCCCAGGGTTAAAAAAACCTTGTTCAAAGGTAATCTGTTTGTTTTGGGCAAATTGCTTTGTATATTCACAAGCCTGTACAAAGCTGGCATCTTTCAAGACAAAAGGGATGATTTGATCACAAGGTTCAAAGTGTACCTGTTCCCAAAATTGTTCAGCACTGAACAAATAGAGCTGGCAATCAGGGTATTTTTTTATGGCATGACTATAGGAAGTAGAGCTGTTTCCTGTAGAAGAAATGGCAAATTTTCTAATTCCGCATTCCCAAAGATAGGCCATAGCGACACAAGCCATTCGATCTTTGGTTGTACCTGTGGGAAATACAGTTTCATTTTTAAGGTATAGATTGGGCAGGCCTAAAAATTTTCCCAATTCTTTTGCATGAACGCAAGGAGTATATTCCTGGCGTGGAGAATGAATCAAAGAAGAGTCTTCCAAAGGGAGCAAGTCTGCAAACCTCACAAAGGGGTCAGGGGAATCATACAAAGTGACATTCTCTATTTTGTATTCTATATCAATCATTCCCCCACAATCGCAAAAACCTTTAAACGCATGGGGGAAAAGTTTATGGCATTGAACGCAACGATGCAATAAAATATTTTTTTTAGAAAAACGATCCATACAATTTCCTTTTTTTCAAGCACCTTAGCGATTTTACTCTAATCTTGCGCATAGCAAATTGGCAGAAGGAACAATGGCGTATGTAAAATTTTGTTTAAAGCGATCAAGAATCCAGTCTATTCCTTCCTGAAGTGTCGCAATAGGACACATGCCTAAAGATTGGACAATTTTGCTTTCCATTTTGCTGAAAAGAGCAACCTCCACCTTTTGGGTAAGCTCTCGTAGAATAATCGAGTTATGGCCTGCAAGATTATAGGAGGAGCGGACTGCCTGGTTCAATTCATTATAGGAAGAAATTTTCGCCCAGGAAAGAAACCCTGGATGGATTCCACCAGCGCACTGTGCTATACAAAAAATAGCACCGCCAGGACGAACAATGTCCTGGATATTAAAAAATGCTTTTAGAGATTGCATAAAATTGCAATCATAGGGCAATCCACCAGGTGATGTAATAACAACATCTACAGATTGCTTAAGCGTTTTGCAAAATAGCTTATGTGCCCTCTGGCATCCTTCTCTATGCGCGAGTTCAAAATCTCCGGCTACTGCACTCATGATTTTGTTTTCTGTATCCATTAAAGTATTGAAACAAAAATCAGGTTTAGCCATTCTTGCCCCTTCCATCATGTCAAGATGTATAGGGTTTTGATCCAGGGATGCAAGCTTTACCATAGGATGGATACCAGAAAATTTATCTAAGGTCAAACTATGGTTTGCCAGAATTGTCTTGAATCCTGCCACTCCAGGAATCAACGCTTTTCTTCCACCACTAAAACCAGCAAAATAATGCGGGACAATGCGCCCTGTCAGTATCTTCACATCGGATTCCATGACCTGTTTGTTAATATAAACAGGAGTGCCATAGCTTGTAGTGCCTAAATAGGCGAGAGACTTTTCGTCTTTACAATCATGCCCTATGCAGCAGATTCGCAATGCTATTTCTTTGCCTAACAGACTTTGGATGTCACTTTCCAGATGCTGTTCATGGGTGCCATCTGCTAAAAAAATCTTTATTTGGCTATCCAAAATTCCTGCTTTATTCAACTCCTCGACCAGCAAGGGAATATAATCTTTCGTGCCAGCGCATCTCATTTTTCCAGGAATCAGAATGGCGATAGATTTTTTTCCACGCACAATTTCATGAAGATGCTTAGAGCCTATAGGATTCATAAGGCTTTCAATAAGGATTTGTTTTTCTGATTTTTGAGAGGCTGTTTTCTTTACATCAAGACATTCTATTAAAGTGCCTTTAGGCAAAGAAAAAGGAATTTTTGATAAACCATACAATATATTTTGTTCCATTCTAACCTCAATCTTTTTGCTGTATTTCCTCTACGGATTTGGGAACTACTTTGAGAATCTTTTCTTTAGAAACTGTTACCAGTCCTGGCGGAGCATTTTTAGGCTTGCTTACATATTTTGCCAGGGTACAAACAACAGGAGTCTTCCCTGCTTTTTTTTGCTTGGAATAGTAAACGGCCAGGGAAGCTACCTTTTGGAGTATTTCAGAAGAGGGGACTTCCTCTTTTTCGTGACATCGCAAAAGCACATGAGAACCTGAATCTCCTTTCAGATGAAACCAGTAATCATTAGGCCTTGCCAGCCTTGTGCTGATATAGTCGTTGCTCTGGGCATCTCTTCCTACCAAAACTTCATACCCATCTACAGAAAGGCGATAGGCACGAAAAAAATCTTCTGTTTCTTCTATCATACCAATAATGTCCTTACCATCTTCTTGAGACATAGGGTGTAAACGATTGTTTTTTTTCATTGCTGTTTGCTGATTCGCATACCTCCGAGGGAATTTCCTCTAAAAAACGCGACGGCTGGTTGTGAAAATCAAACGAACCCTGGCGATAGCTCAGCTTACTATAGCTCAGCGTAAGCAATTCTTTTGCCCTTGTGATGCCTACAAAGAAGAGCCTTCTCTCTTCTTCGATCTGTTCATCGGAAAGGCTGCGGTTGTGGGGTAAAAGTCCTTCTGTGACACCTATGATATAAACGCAGGGGAATTCCAGCCCCTTAGCGGCATGTAAGGTCATCATCGTTACTTTTTCTTGCTTGTCTTTTTCCCATTTGTCTACATCGGTCATCAGGGATATACGCTCTAAATATTCCGTCAATGTCAGGTTAGTGAATCTTTGTTCATACTCTCGAACAGAAGCCAGAAATTCCTGGATATTTTCTGCCCTGTCTTCGTCTTTTTTTACATCTTTTTGTTGGATGTACTTCATATAGCCTGATTCTTGGAGAAGATTTTCTATCAATTTTGACAAAGGAAGTGATTTTTCGTTTTTGAATTTATCTATCATCTGCACAAAAGCCCATAAGGAAGTCTGGCCTTTCTTAGAAATCTCTCTTGTGAGGCTTTTATCTCGCATGACTTGCATGATCGTCATATTTTTTTCCTGAGCCAGTTGCATCAAGGTAGAAATCGCATTTTTTCCAAGACCACGGGGCGGTACATTGAGAATGCGCAAAAGAGATACTTCATCGCTTTCATTCGCCATAATTCTTAAATATGCCAGGACATCCTTGATTTCTGCTCTTTGATAGAATTCCGTACCTCCTACGATTTCGTAAGGGATTCCCTGGTTTCTTAAAGCTGTTTCAATCGCACGGCTTTGCGCATTCATGCGATAAAAAACGACCATGTCATTAAAGGTGCCTCGTGTTTTTTTCAGCCTCTGGATATCCCTGCAAATCCATTCTGCCTCTTCATTATCATCATAAGATTTGACAAGCTTGATGAGATTTCCACCTTTTTTTTCTGTCCATAGTGTCTTTTCTTTGCGCATCTTATTGTGTGAGATAACAGCAGAGGCTGCTTCTAAAATATACTTTGTGCTGCGATAGTTTTGTTCCAGTCTTACAACAACAGCCTCAGGAAAGTCTTTTTCAAAATTCAGAATGTTTCTGATATTGGCACCTCTCCAGGAATAGATGGACTGGTCAGGATCGCCTGTAGCACATATATTCTTATGCTCAGCAGCAAGTTGCCTGGCTATGAGATACTGGGGGCGATTGGTGTCCTGAAATTCATCCACTAAAATATACAGAAATTTTTCTTGATAGTAGTGAAGAACATTTTTATAATGAGTGAATAGTTCCAGTGTCTTTAAGAGCAAATCATCGAAATCCATAGCATTGTTTTTTTTCAAAAAATCTTGATAAAGAATATATGCTTTTTTAATATTTTTATTCATATAGTTATTTTCATCAGGAATCTCATCAGGCGCAATGCAATGGTTTTTGTAATAACTTATTTTATGGAGTATGTCCGCTATTTTTGATGTGGCCTCCACATTCATGCTGTCTAAAATTTTGCCAAGAGCACGCTTCTGATCGTCTGTATCGAATATAGTGAAATGGGGTGTATAGCCTAGCACTTCACACTCTTGCCTTAGAATTCTGGCACAAAAAGCATGAAAAGTATAGACCCATGTACCACAACGATTCGATGTCCATTGAGACACACGATGGGCCATTTCCTGGGCAGCTTTGTTGGTAAAAGTCAAGGCGAGTATGCGATCCGAGGGAACACCTTGGGATATAAGGTAGGCAATGCGTTGTGTGATGACTCTTGTTTTTCCACTTCCTGGGCCTGCCAGGACAAGCAAAGGCCCATCCTGATGACAAACAGCTTGTTTTTGAGGACGATTTAAATCTTGTAAGATATTCATTTTTTTTTATCCATTTTATAAAAGGGCAATTCATGAGCAAAAAATCTTCAGAAGAACAAAAAGAAAAAAAAAGACGTGGCTTTCTTGGGTATCTATGGCTTTTCTTTCTGGTATTTTTACTGTTGCTCGCTATGGCAACAGGCTTTTTCTATTGGAAAACTCCCCTGGTGACATCCTGGTTCTTAGAGCTTTATGCCAAAAGGCTGGCTGTTGTAATGACATCTTCAGAATATTATCAAATAAACGCAGCACAAAAAGCAAATGAATCAAAACCAGGAGAATTTTTGGAAAATGAAAGAAAAAATATTCTAACATCTTTTATGGCTTTTGTCAAAGCCTATGAAACTTCACCCAATAAAGAATGGTATCCTGCCTTTATCGAATTGCACAAGCAAATCCAGCAAATTTTTGAGGACAATAAAGTATTGCCTGCGGAGCTGGAGGGTTTTGTAGGCGAAATACAAAGAAAAATCGAAAGTGTGAAATAGAATATTTTAAAATATCTGTTTTAGCCTTCTTTAAAAGTATGCTAGAACCGCAAAATGGAGTAGATGCTATTACTATAGCACTACTCATTTTGCACAGGATCATTTTGACCAATACAATATTTTGAAATATCTGTAGCCTGGCTCTAACAGAATCTGTGGTATTTATCGTCCACAAAAAAATAAGACTGAATACCGCCTGCTGGAGCAGATGCTATTATCATAGCACTGCTCATCTGGCACAGGAAAAATTTGCTAAGAGCAGGCTTTGTTATTTAAGATATTTTATAAATAAGGCTGTGACCACAGAAAACGTTAGAATAGGCTGTAGCCGCAAGATGTTGCCCGCAGGATAATAACCTACCAAACTATTTCTTGATTGTGGATATAGGCGGAGAGCCTGATGATATTGGGAACAGTAAACTTTTGAGCGATATGCTGGACAATTACGAAAATACATGATTTTCGGATAAATAAAATTTTTTTAAATTTAAATGAGGCACATGGATTCCAGCGACTCTTAAACCGTAGCCGTAGGTTTAGGTATATCTGTGTCCTCTGTGCCTCTATGGTAATTTTGTTTTTCAAATTTATGCCATAGAAGCAGAAATCAAACAAATTGATTTGCTTTGCAAAATCAGAAAGACAAATTTTTTTGTTTTTTCAGGCAGCACTCTTTTTCTTCCTTCCAGAAGGCTTACCCTACGCTTTTTTGTGCTTAATTTTTTGGATTTAACATTGCAAATTAAAGGAATAATGAATTTGTAAGATAAGGAGTATGATCCATGTATTTCTGGAATATGGGCAAATGTCCACACTGCGGATTTCCAGTAGAGATAAGACTCTTCACTCTTTCTAGTGGGCTCGGCCCATCGGAAATCCAATGTCTGAAGTGCAGTCAGTGCTTTGTCACAGGGCGTATGGAATGGCCCCAAATGACCATTAAGACAAAGTTTCGTTTCTTCTTTATTACCCTGATCTACATGATAGCACTTGGTGGATTGACGGGCAATTTTATTGATCAAGCGTATCAACTTTGGCAAATGAAGCCAGTAATTATCAATTTGCGTCATGATGCAATCCAGTTTCAGATTGCAGCCTGTATAGGCGGATTTATCGCATTTTTGCTGCAATTTTATCGTATTGGTGCATCCTGTCGTAGATATCGCAACCAATACAGAATGACTCTTTCTGAATTTATTTTTGGGTTACAATGGAATCTTCAACTGAAGTGTTTTTTCGTTCTAATAGCTATTTGGGGGATTGCCAAGATACGATATATGTTACTCTGATTGCTACTCCATGAGGGACGCTACATGCCTCGTTTCATTTTTTGTCGCTTTTCTTGCACTGATTACTCTGATCTTATCTTATCTTCTCGCTCCGTATGAACAACCACCAGAAGGCGATTTTTATACGAATTGCCAACTAAAATGAATCTATCTTCTTTTCTTCTTCAGAATGGCATCGGTACAAAAAACGATAGAAGCCTATAGATTCAGATAAAAGTCCGTTTGACAAATTTTGTATGATTCGTTATTAAAATGGTCAAATGGTAAAATGGTCAGACACTTTCTCAAGTTGTTTTTCTATAATAATTTAATATAAAGCTAGTAAAACATCTATCCGAAAGTTGTCCCAAAGGCGATTATAATCAATTCAATGTATAAAACATAGTCAAAATTATAGGAGCAAAATATGCATCCTCCAAGAATCGCCTTAAATGGTCAAATGGTAAAATGGTCAGACACTTTCTCAAGTTGTTTTTCTATAATAATTTAATATAAAGCTAGTAAAACATCTATCCGAAAGTTGTCCCAAAGGCGATTATAATCAATTCAATGTATAAAACATAGTCAAAATTATAGGAGCAAAATATGCATCCTCCAAGAATCGCCTTTGTAGGGGCTTTATATCACATTACTGTCAGATGCAATAATCGAGAGTTCTATTTTCAGGAAGAAAAAGACTTTGAAACATACCTCGACATATTGCTCAGAACGAAGAAAATATACAAGGTCAAAGTCCATGCTTATTGCATTACCAGTAACCATGTTCATTTGATGCTGAGTACTCCAGAAGAAAATACTCTTTCCTCGTTTATGCAATATCTGAATGGAAACTACTCCAAAGCTTACAACAAGCTACACAATAAAACAGGACGCTTTTGGGGTGGGAGATTTTATTCCACTATCATCGAATCTGAAACCCAGTTTTTCAACACGTTGACTTATATTGAGCTAAACATGGCACGCGCCAAAGCTGTAGAAGACCCAAAAGACTGGAAATGGAGCAGCTACCATGCTCATGCTTTTGGCAAAGAAGATCGTGTCCTGGATTTTCACCCTCTTTACAACGAAATAGGCAGAGATTCCCTGGAACGACAACAAAACTATCGCAATATGGTTTACGGACAAATGGAAGAAAAAGGCCTTCTGCATGATCCCTCTCTTACGCGAGGAATTGTCATGGGTTCAGAGTCTTTTGTTACTTCCATTCTCCATCTGTTTCAAGGTAAATATTCCTTTTATTCTCATCGCAAACTCATTGCCTGCAAGCAGGATAGCTTTTGCATAAACCGTCCTCATCGCAATCTCCCATTGCTATCTTAAAAGTGACATTTTTTGATTCTTTGGCTTCTTTCTGAAAGGTGTGGCATACTATAAGCAGTCTTCCTTT
>CALKWO010000111.1 GCA_938003875.1 uncultured bacterium | reverse complement strand
GCTTCGTGGCGGATAGCTTGCCTGATTTTATCCAATTGTGGATTGTGGGAATGGAAACATTTGCTTTTTCGGCTGCTTGTTTTATACTTAAGTTCATGATTGAAACTCCTTTCATAAAGATTAGATTAATTGCTTTTACTTTATTATCCTTGTGCAAAAGTTGTTCCAAATAATCACTAAATAGTGACAATTTTTGTTCAACAAAATCAAGGGTTTGAAAGGAGTTATTTTTTTATTATTGGTAAATAGTGACAAAAATTGTCAATTTGTCTATATTTAGTGACAATTTTTGTCAACTTTAGGTCTACCTGGGGAACGTAAACTGAGCTTGAATTGATCTAAATCTTCCTCTTTCCAACACCGAAGCTTTCGCATATTAGCACCAGTAAAATCTTTTCCAAAATCCGTTTGGCTAATAGGTTGGGGGAAATTGCCTTCATTGATTAATCTTTGTACAGTTCTGGAACTGATGCCTAAATATTTAGCTGCATCTTTAATAGTGAGTATCATTTTGAACCCTTTAAAAAGTTTATTAGAAAAATTTAGCAATCTTTATGCCAAAAGTATAGAAAAAAAGAATAGCATCCATAGCCCAAAAATATAGTTGATTTTTACTCCGCACAGACTTATGCAAGGAAGACAAGAAAGCCTTTCGAGGTGGGAAATTGGTTTTTAGGGGTACTGGGTTTGGGGGCACTTAATTATAGAGACTCACGAAAAAGAAGGAAGCTCCGCCGGCATCGTTTTCATAGGCAAAACCACACAGAAAGCGAGTATTGAAAACATCAAGGTACAGACGTGTATTGCAATAGAAACATGGCTGGTTTTGCCGTACATGAAAACGATAAGCCGACTAACGACCTGGAGCAAAAAATCTTTTTTTTTTAAAGGGGGGCCTGGGGGGAATTTCCCCCCAGATAGAAGCCAAAGAGTAAAAGAAAAACCAGGCATCCAAAGCCTGCCATGCCTACAGCCTGGCAAGAAGAGCAAAGCCTGGCTAAATCTGAGGAGAGAAGAGCTGGACTGGCTGAATAGCAGATTAGGCAAGACTGGCTGATAAGCTATCCAGCTTGCCTTGTACCTGGCACGCCGGCGCAAGATTATTTTCTCCCTAATTTTTGTTGCAGACTTTTTCTTTTTTGTTTGGCATTTTCTTCTTTTTCTTTTTAAGCGTAAGCGAAAAAAACAATAACAACAAACCTATTTACTTCTCTTTTGATAGGTTTTTCTTAATTCAAAAAGACGCTTCCTTATTGTTATTATATTATAGGATATATCTATAGGATATATGGGACGTAAGTCTTGCTATTAAAAGAGTTATGGCAGTTTTTTTGTCGTTGCCACCCGAAATCAATGTCGTTGCCACCCGAAATCAATGTCGTTGCCACCCGAAAAAATGTCGTTGCCACCCGAAATCTGGTTGATTTTTTGAAGATTTATGGTATAGTAACTAAAAAACTTGCCATATTTTTATTGTCTATTCGGGTGGCAATACCATTTTGGTATAGGAAAAAATCATGAATTATCAAGAACTTTATGCTAAAGAAAATAACTCTGTTCAATTGCCTCTCTTTCATTTTGGGAAGGGGAAAAGGCCAAATACAATAATTACGAAATGGAAAGATGGAAATAAAGAATATCAGCTAAGATGTGATTGTTGCTATGGTGTTCCTGGTAGCTTTGAACAAGATGTTTACACCGCTACGATGAGAATTTGGATTAAACAAGGGATGCAAGAAAATGTTATCTTCAACTACAGTGATATTGCAAGAGAGCTTCATTTAAACCCTCCTAAAGACTATGTAAAGCAGATACGAGAAGCTATGAAAAGGCTTAGCATGGCTCGATATGAATTTTCTAAGTGTTTTCTGCTGAAAAAAAGAGATAGAACAGAATCTCTTGATGTATATTTTTCCCTATATGATAGTGCAAGTCTTTTTGCTTTTGATCCAAAGTTCAAAAATTTGAATAATAAGCGCAGAAGTAAAAATACTATCATCTTTCCAACAGAGCTAAAAAAAAATTTGGAAAATCAATACTACCAGCTCTTGGAAATGTCCTGGTATAGAGCTTTACCAGAAGGGTTATCGCGTAGACTGTATGAATATCTGGAAAAAAGACGCTATCACAGTATACAAGGAGAATTTATCATTTCTGAAGAATTGCTTTGCCGCTGGCTTCCTGTGCTAGATCAGCATAGTACTCGTAGGCGTAGAACCTTAGCCAACATAGCCCAACCACTAATAGAAAAAGGCTATCTAAAGAGCTACAAATTCGATCCGATGAGAGAGCATTGTATTTTTACATACGCAAGCAAGTATGCCTTACCCATAGAAATAACGCCAGAGATACTGAAAGCAGCAGCACAAGCCAAAGAGGAAGATTCTAAGAAAATGCTGGAAAAAGTCCTGCCTGCACCACCAGAAAAAATGCCAGACCAAAGCGTAAAGCCACAGGATCAAGAAAAATATCTGGAAGCCTTGAACTGGCTGGATACCATACCGCATTTCCACAAAGCCAGGAAAAAAGAAATAGCCTCTCTACCATTGGAGCATGTAGCAAAGCATTACCCAGGTATAAAAGCAGCTTATGAAAAGCAGCTACAAGAAGGCAATGCACCCAAAGTAGGTTGGGTATACAAAGCCTTTATGGATGGCTGGAGCTTCTCGCAGGGAGTAGCCAAAAAGCCAGAAACACCAAGAGAAAAGTTGGACAGGCTGATAGATGAAGCCTGGAACGGCCTTAGCCAGGAAGAGCAAGAGCAATATAAGCAAGAATACCTTGTATGGATAAATCCCAGAGACTTTGACGGATCATTAAGAGAGAACAAAGCAATATTCCGCTATCACTTCCTAAAGCCTGAATTCGAGACAAAGGGGCTGATTCCTCAGATTAATTTGAAGTAAAAAAAGTGAAGGGAAATCAGATTTTCAGATTTTCCTTCACTTTTTAGCAGATTATTTTTCTTGTTTTTCTTCAAGAATCTCTATCATGTAGGAGTTACCATTTCCTTCGGCTATTTCTAAAGCAGTTTTCCCTTTGGGATCTTTTGCTTCCTTCAAATTTTTTTCTTTTTTCAGCAAATTGTTTATTGCATCTTTTAGATATGGTATATTCTTTTCTCTAAAAATTTTTAGACGATTGCTAGCACTTTGAAATTTTTCATATAAATCTTTGTTTTCTTGCTGATTCATATCCAATCTTTGAAATTCTTGTAGAATATTTTTTTTTTGCTTTTCATCGTCACACATTTCGAAGAAATCTTTATTTTCGGCTAGATAATGCAATATGTTTGTTCCATCATTGCTAAATTTTCCTATATCTTTTCCTCTAGCAAGATTTATCATAATATCTTTTGACACTAAAAATCGTATTATTTTTGTTAGTATCCACTCTCTATATTGAAATATTTTTAAACCAAAATTTCCTGAACTTTGTTGCTTAACAGGAACAGCACTACATATGACACTTTGGTGACTTTGTAAAAATGCTAGCCATCCTTCTTCTTTTGTTATCAATCTGATGCTATTTCTTATATCATAAAAAAAGTCTATATCTGCGACTATTTGGAGATATTCATTATCATAAAGTTCTATAACGCTATCGATTTCAAGAATCAAAGATGCATCTAAGTAAAATTGTGACATTTCTTTAAAAAATTTTTTTTCTATTTCTGCTAATTGATTTTTAAAATCTTGATATATTATTATTGATTTATCGAAGTCTTCTTTTGCTAGCGAAGAACCCTTAAATTCTTCAGATTTTTTTAGTGCAAGAAATAATTCTTTTGTATCGATATCTCTGTTATTATCGTTATACATATTTCCTACTAAATTCTTATAACCTATAGTAAACAATAATTTTTGTTGTTTGGTAGCAAATTTGCACAAATCATGTAGAGCATATTTTGCCGCTTTGGAATTAAATTTCCAGAATTGTTCTCCATGACTATACTGTTTTTCCTGACTAAAAAAATAAAATCCTAGAAAAAATATCAGCATGAATAATAAAAACAAAGCTATATACTTTTTATAATAAGGAAATTGAATAAAATAGTAAGGGTTAATCCCTATTTTAGTCGCTAAGTCTGGTAAAGAAAACGTTGATATACCTATGATCATAGGCTTATCATTTTCTTGAAAATTTGCAAAATTTATGTCATCTATTGTTTTGCATTCTTCCTTTAGGGCATTCGAAAGAATTTTTGCATCACGATTAGGCATTACAAGAGCATATGCTTTTGCCATTTTAGCAGCCTTGTATTTATTGATTAAGCTTTTTTCTAGTAATTCTATATCATCTTCATAAGTTTCTATTGTTGCATTTAAAAAAGGCTTTACAGGTGGATAATTTATAGCTCCGCTAAAAAGAATGAGGGGAAGATTATCTATTTTTTCATTATTATATTTTGCTACAAGAGCAAGAACTACAGCAAGTTGCATGGAAGTCCCTCTACCATGTATCTCGCCTTCTTTTGCTATGCTTTCTCTCTCGTCATTAGATTCTATAAGTATTCCAAGAAGTCCATTATTTCGATAGGGACTTATTAGACAATTTGTCTGTTGGTCATGTAAAATGCTATATTTATTATCGCCCTTAAAAACATAGGTAAATCCTGTATCAGTATAAGGACTAAGTACCACAACAGATTCCTTGACCTTATTGGGTTTTGATGAATCATAAGGAAACCCTACCCTGCATTTTGTATACGTCATCTGGAATTCCTTTCAAAAAAATTTCTTCAGCTCAATTGTTTTGAAATTTTTAATAATTTCGTTTGGAATGAGTTCTTTTGAACTTGGAAGTCTCTCAGAGATTTCTGTTTCGTATAAAATTTCATCATCTTTTTTAAAAACAACTAATAATCTAAATGCAAGGTTTGATTCTATATGAATAGCATATCCCCCTGCTTTTTTCTCAGCTACGATAGAAGTTTTTGAAGGTAGATTATATTTTTGTAATATTTTTTCAGGAATTTTTTCAGGAATTTTGTTTAACACTCCTGTCCCAGAATAGCTGTATACTGGTAGCTCATCTTCTGAAATAATAGCAATAGGCTCATTTTCTTCAGAAAAGCTTTCTTCATAAATTTCTTCCCATGGTACAATGCAAATTTTATCACGGTAAGCTATCACGCTTTGCTCTAATTTATCCAAATCTATATTTGATGAATAGTAAATTTTCGATGGCATAGGAGCTAGTCTTTTTAATTTTTCATAGTCCTCATAAAGTATCATATATTCGATATTTTGAGACTGTAAAATTAATCGAATTTTTTGGTCATATAAATCATAATCTTTTAATCCTATAAACAAAAGATCATACTTTTCATAGAAACAATGTTGGAGTTTTAAACGAACTATATTCATATTAGTTCCTTTATACTTGAAGGATGCGTACATCCTTCAAATCAAATTGAATAACTGTTTATTTTGATCTTTCCAAAAACCTTTGTTCAAGTTCTTTTTGGAATTCTTTTAGGATTTTCTCCTTATTTCTGAACAAGGAGACTTCTTTGTACACATTGACCTGATCGCATAGGGATTCACTTGCGATCCTTTTGAGGAGCTGTATTCGCTTTCTATCCTTTCTTTCAGGATGGGTCTTTGCGTATTCATCAACCATATTATCGAGATACTCCCATCCGATCTTCAACCTGTAGTGAGTGTCATACTTGTCATGAACAAACTTAACGAACAAGAATGACAACTCCATGTATAACAGGATTTCCTGCCTTGACATAATCTTCAAAAAAGAAAGAAAGAAATCCAGAACGATTCTATTGGCATCCTTTTGGGTTTCAAAACATTGCGGGATAAAACCCATTTTTTCTTCAGCCCTGAGGACATCCTGAGAGTAGTTCGACTGTTCTCCAATTCTGTTCAGGTATCCCTTCATGATGTCCAACAACTTTTCGTGCCGATTTCCTTCGGCGACATTTGCAAGCGCAGATATACAATCATCGAAAAAAGCCCAGCCGACTTCGAGCCTAAAATCGGGTTGCCCATTTTTTCGAATGAATTCTGTCACAAGGCTAGCTCCCAAAATAAACTTGGCAACTGTAGCCCTTGATAGATGCTTCCAATAGCTAGTCCAAAAGACGGCTTCCAGCTCTTCTACAAACATCGGATCTTTCGTCGTCATCGATTACACTCCCTAAATAAATCTTTCTTAATATTAAACGATACTAAATGCTAAGCGGCAACTACTAATTTGGTAGATACGGTTTTTTACTAGCATACATGGTCATTTGGGTTGAATAATGAATAATATTTGGCATGAGGAAAATAGCCTAAAGAAATATTATAATAAAAAAGAATATAGCAAAATATTATACCAAAGACTATGTTGAAGTATTAAAATGCTTTATATATAATTTATAAGAATAAAAAATATTATAATGTATATTATAGAAATTTTTTAATATAAATCTATAAAAATTTCTATAAAAATTTATTAAAATGTGATATAACGAAATAGTATACCAAAAAGGATATTGAATCATTAAAGGGTTTTCCATATAATCTATAAGAATCGAAAAATACTCCCAACTATATGATGGAAAATTTTTGCTAATTACTACTAAATTCAACAACATTCTAAACAGAAAGGAAACATTATGGGAATCTACGAATTTTTAGCAGTTGTTACCGTAGTAACGATCATTGTAAAAAGTTTATGATGGCGATTAGAAAGGAAAAATTATGACTGGCATAGAAGTCTTATTACCTATAGGCACTAGTTTAATTTGGCTTTTAATCGAATTATTCAAGTAATTTTAAAAATCAAACTTGCTCTTTTGTATTCAAAGCAAAAGAGCAACTGCTATGAAAGGAAAAATTATGATTGGCGTAGAAGCAACATACTTGATTTTGATTTGGCTGTTAGGCAAATCATTAGTTCCCATTTTGTTATAGCTTATTAAACCTGCTCTTTTGTATTCAAAGCAAAAGAGTAACTGCTATGATCTTTATAAGCATCTTTAAGAAGATTGCTTATGTTAAAAAAATCTATTGTTCTTGCTTTGTAGAAAGGAGATACAGATGAACGGAGCAGAAGTCGTCGGAACCATTGCACTCGTTGTCATTGTTGCCATATTGTTTTTTTAATTTTTTTCACAATGTTGCAAAAGCTAATGCTTTTGCAACATTGTTAGAAAGGAGAAATAGATGATGATTTTATTTATTTCATTGCCATTTCCATTACCTCCTCAATTTCCGATTCCGATTCCTATTCCAACATGCCCATTGCCTTTAGACTATACAGAGTTGATGAGGTTTTTTTTCTAAAATTTTATGACCAGAAAAAACCGGCTACATCCCACAATTCTTTTGTGGGATGTAGCCATATATTTTCTTACTTGGAGATTGGCTATGTCAAATCAGGTGGTGATTATAGACAATGTATATAAAAAATTCTATGCCCCAAAACGATATATCGATGCCGTCAATGGCATCTCGTTTGATTGTCATAACGGGGAAATCTTTGGTTTGTTAGGCACTAACGGAGCCGGAAAAACCACATTACTCCGCTTATTGTCATCTCTGATGAAGCCTACCTCTGGCCGTATTGAAATCTGTGGATATAATGTAGAACATAATGGACAAGAAGTGCGTCGTCAAATAGGTGTTGTTTCCTCCAATACTCAAATATATACCAAGCTTACCGTGAAAGAAGCAATACAGCTTCATGGAATGCTTCATGGAATGAATAAAAAAGCGATAAAAGAAAGGTATGAAGAGCTTTTGAGCAGGCTTTTTCTGGAAGCTTATACTGATACTTTGGTTAAGAACCTTTCTAAAGGCTCACAGCAAAAACTTTGCTTTGCCTGTGCAACTATCCATAATCCCAATATCTATATTTTAGATGAGCCGACAAGCAATCTCGATATCTTGGGTGCAAGGTCAGTCTCTGAATTTATTCTGCAATCTAGGAATGAAAATAAATGCATTATACTTTCGACTCACATTATGAGCGAGGCAGAAAAACTTTGCGATAGAATTGCAGTTCTCCACAAAGGGAAAATGCTAGCAGTCGGAACACTTCAAGAACTAAAAGATGCAACAAAACAGAAAAATTTAGAATCTATTTTTTTCTCTTTGGTTCAGCCAGAAAGAAGGGGCTAAATGTTAAAACAATCTAATATTTTTCTATTATTTTCGAAAGAAATGCTTGAGGCATTAAGAGATAGGCGCACAATTCTTGTGGTTGTTTTACTCCCTATATTAATTTACCCCATTCTGCTTTTAGGCACCAATAAGTGGATCAATAGTCAAGTAGAAAAAATTCAAAAGAAAAAAATTAGAATAGTCTTGCAAGAAAAGCTCTCAGACTTGGAATCTACTTTGTTACAAGAGAATGAAAATTTTCAAATTCTATACACCCAAGAGAATTTGAAAAGCCATATTTTTGATCAAAAAGCAGAATTTGGAATTTCTGTATCTAAAAATTTTTTTAAAGAAGAACACAAAGAGGAACGTCCAAACATCACTGTTTATTATTCTCAAACAAATGAGATAGCAAAACTTTCCTTACCAAAAATACAGGCTACTATAAAAAATATTTTCAATCTTAGACAAAAGGCTAACTTAGAAAAATCTGGCATGCCGTTCGACATAATACATCCTTTTGAAATCAGCATTCATAATGTTGATAATTCTAAAGATAACCTGTTTTTTGGACGTTATCTTATATTATTACTGATAATTATGGCGATTTCTTTTTCATTTTATCCCGCTATAGATATGGGTGCTGGCGAAAAAGAAAGGGGAACAATGGAAACATTGTTGCTATGCCCTACTAATCGCATGGAAATTGTTTTAGCAAAATATTTTGCAGTTTTTACCATTGCTTTAGTCGGCTCTCTCTTAAATCTTTCTAGTATGGGGATTACTTTTAACCAGGTTGGCAATTTCCCTAAAAATCAAGAAATGCATACCATTTCTAAAATTGCAGTAGAAAATAAAGAAGAAAATCTTTTATATAAAAATAGTTTTGTTTTATTAAGCAATGTACCCAATAAAAAGGATATTAAATATCCTGTTGAATCAAATTTTTCGCTTTCTCCTTCTAAAGTTCTTACTATTTTATTTGGATTACTTCCTCTAATTGGCCTATTTTCTGCTATCGCCCTCGCCTTATCGTTTTTGGCTCAAAGTGTTAAGGAGGCGCAAAGTTATATTACCCCTATGCTTTTTATTTCTATGCCGTTTACTTTTGCCATTATGATTCCAGGAATATCTTTAAATAATTTTTTAGCCATCGTTCCTATTACTGGTTTTGTGCTACTTTACAGAGATATTCTTTTGGATCAATTTCAGATCATTCATCTTGTTTTAGTCTTCTTGTCTCATGTTCTCTATTCTATTCTTGCTCTTATTCTTACTGGATGGTTATTTAATCAAGAAAATGTTCTTTTTGGCCAGGCAAAACAGAAATGGATATTTTGTTTTTTAAAAAAATAGAAAGGAAAAAACAATGAAAACTATGTTCGCTATATTTTGTATAGCAGTATGTTTATTTACAACAAATCTTTTTAGTCAATCAATTGGAACAACCAAGACCGTTAATGCATGTAATCTACAATTGCGATGTGGTAACTGCGGATCAGAAAAAGGGCAAAGCTCATATGAAGCACCCGAAGGATGGGGTATTTTGAGCTATAAAATACAACATATAACACCCAAATTAGGCGACACTAATCTTACAGTAGAAACAGTACAAGGCCCTTCTATGGAAATGCTTACGGAAACTTTAGATGTGCAATACAATGGACTATTAAAGCTTATGGCAAATGTAAGTAATATTAAAATCAAGGCTTTTGAAATATCTGCAAGAAATGAATATAAAAATATGAAAAATTTGCTAAGAAAATCTTATAATACTCACTCAAAGATCATGCTAATAGGAAGTGCCAGCGGTAGGCCGTTAAGAAGCGGTGGAAACTTAGATGTTCAAGCCCAAATTGTATTGGTTAAGTTGCTTAGTTCATATGAAATAGAGAGGCGTATCCAAGTTTTATGTGATCAATTAGCTAAAATTTCTAAATAAATAATAATTATTTTTCTACCCGAAAAAATCAAATAAAAAAATATATATAATCCTTTATATATCAAAGGATTATATATAAAAACACACATCACAATTTTTGAAGAGCCCGTCCTGCTTCCCTTTCAAGCCTTCCCAGGCAGAGCCAATCAGCTTGTCCCAATAAAACCAGCCAGGCTAGAGCTAGAAAGACAGGCTTTGCCTGGCTGATAAGCAGGGAAAGCCTGTCCATTTCATTTCATTTCATTTCCTTTTTCCAACAATCTGGACAAAAATAGCCTTTATATTCATCAAAGTACCAATAATCCATTGATTTACATTTATTGCAGTATGCTTCTCCACACAAACCGCACCAGATAATTTGAAAATCTCCTGTATTACATTTTTCACAGAGGCAATTACTACAATTATGGCAAGTATCTACCGTTGCACATTCAGAACAATACCACTCATCGCATTTATAACACAACTGCACTGTGTCACATCTCGAACATTTTATTTTGCCACAATCTGCACAATTTCCAGTAAAGTCACAATTGTAGTGATACCAAGATTTACATACATCGCATTGAAATACAATTCCATTCTCAATATCACTCCTGCATATTCTTTGCTCGCAATAAGCACATTTCATAAATCTTCTCTCTATTACGCACTCTTTACACTTAAAAATAATTACGCATTTCATAAAATTTTAACACAAAGAAACACGAAGCCAGTCAAGGCAGTCCGTCCTGCTTCCCTTGACAGGCTGAAGAGCCAGTCCAGCTTGTCCTTGCTGCCAGGCTGCCAGATAGCAAAAAGCAAAGCAGCCTGACTATCCTTGCCTTACCAGATATGCCAGCTGGCAAGTCATGCCTGAAAGCCTGGCTGGCTTGAACAGAGCAGGAAAAGCAAGACTGGCTGATATCAGAAGCCTGTTTGCCAGGATTGCAATGCTGGCAGGCTAGAAGCCATGCAAGGCAGCCCGTCCTGCTTCCCTTTCAAGCCTTCCCAGGCAGCCATGCAGCTTGTTCCTCCAGAAAAAAGCCAGGCAGCCTGGCCTCTTCTAGCCCTGCATGTCTTGCCTGTCCTGCTACCAGTCCAGCCATCCCATCCCCATGCCAGACAACCAGTCTTGCCAATCCATGCCAGACAGCCTGACAGAAGAGCCAGTCCAGACTTGCAAGAAAAGGCCAGCCCTTCCAAATCTTACCATGCAAACAAGACAGCAAGCCATACTAGAAAAAGAGCAAAGCCTGGCTTGCGAAAGATGGAAGAGCAAGCCTGGCATGAATTACTGAGGAAGCAAAGGAATAGCAAAAATCAACATAACCAAAGAATTGCAATGAAAGGAGTATCATGATTTTTTACAAAAACCAGCAAGAGGTAGCTACAAAAAGAAAGCTAGGCAGTACTGACAAGCTTAAACGATGCAAGCCTAGAATAGGCAAAGCTTTTGGCTTAAATTTTAGAAACAGACTGTTCGAGTGGATATTTACTTAAATTCTTGATATACCCAATAATTGTTTTTTGAATCTCTTGCTTCCATGATGGTGCTTCATGGCTTGCTCGTATACTAACGCATTGGTCCATTAATTGACGAATCAAAGCAACTTCAACTCGATTTGACATAAACATTGACTCAAAAAATAGTTGAAATTGTTCTAATGTTACAGGAATAATATTGAGCTGCATCTTGGTATCATCACGAGTATACCAAACACCAATCCTAAATGTCTCTGCTGTATTCGAATCAATACGGTTAGCAATAAATAAACCATAGACAGGTTTACCTTCATACTGAGACACAAGATCAGCTACATGTCGCCTTACTGGCTCACCTTCTGCTGCTTCCTGCCTAGAGTTATCGGTCAACGTTACTTCTACTACGATTACAAATTCTTTAAATTCGAAAATCAGATCAGGCCCATTACCTGGTGCTGTGCCAACTGGCAGAAAATCTTGGTCAAGATTAAATCTCCGTGCCTTATATGGCTTATTAACCAAGCTATTAATCGCAAGAAAAGCTCTCCAAAGTATCCACTCGAAATAAGCGGGGGCTTCCTCCTTAGGAACTTCGATTTTTTTACCCTTAGAGAGTGTTTTTTTACCAGATCGTTGGCTTATAATTCCCATATAAGCAGCGATTTCTTGCCAATTATTTGCTTGTTTATTAGCATACTCTTCTTCATTTATCTCCAATAATATTTTTTCTATTTCATAACGTATGATTTCAATATCAGATGAAGTAGTTATAGGCTTATCAGTCATATCAAAAGAGATGCCTCGTTCTTTAATTTTCTGTAATAAATCATTCATGACCTCTAGTGCTAAATCTTTGTTATCAGTTGGCAGCACAGCACCATTACATAGCGTAGTAAAGTAAGAAAGATCAGAATTAGGAATGCAAGTATCCTGAATCAATTTTTCGATAATGACATGCTTTTCAGGCACTAGAGAAATGCCACGACCTTTGCTTTGTACAAGTCCAGTCGCTTTTAGATAGCGAAAATTTGTGTCGGCGTAGTCATGAAATGTATGTGCTTTACATTGACAATTTTTAGCTTTGCCTTCTCTATTCTCTCGATCAAACAATTTCTTATTATTTGCTTTAGACCTACGATTTCGAAAACCCAATATCTCTGAAACAACTTTAACAAGATTATCATTACTAGTGGTGAGCTGCACAAAAAGAGCCATTTCAATGAAGTGTATACAACTTTCCTTTGTTTTTTTCTCTAACTCCAGCATAATAGATAAAGTATGTCTAAGCGGAGAAAAAGTCGAAAAAGTAAATTTTCGTTCGAGTGGAGAAGGGATGTAATGAGCTGCTAAAGCACGTAAAAAGCACTCTTGCATTGCAGGTACAGTTTCAGCTCGAATTAGACGCCATCCATTTGGGGTAATCATATCGATAATCCCAATATCATTTTGTAAGCAGTTAGCACTTGAAGGTACTTCAGGGTAAAGAAAACCTAGCTTGTTCAATGCTGAACGCCACTTTCGGCCAACGCTATTACTTTTGTCATTGCCTAGTTTTACAATTTCATTTTCACCAAGCAAATTTCGTAATGCGATTTCATTGTTTTTGCCTCGTAAATTACCTTGTAATGGTGAGCTGGATAAAGCTATAAGACCGTTACGTAAACGGAAAGGGCTACGAACAGTAGTATTTCCTAAACACCAGGGCTTTATCATCTTAGATTCCTTAAAAACCTACAAAGATATATTCTTGTACATTATTTTTGTTATTGCCAATCTTGCTTCCTTGATTACCAAAAGAATACTTGTAATCAACTGGTACAACTTCAACATGCCTTTTATACTTCGCCATAATAGCAACCATTTCATCTAATGTAGGCTGACTGTTGGACGAATAGGAAACTACTAGTACGCTATCTCTAAACCGCTTAAAAAGAAAATTAAAAGCTTCTGCCGCTCCTTTTTTGGAAGAAAAGGGAGTAGGGTACGATTTGAATTTTTTGGTTAATGTATGTTCCTGAATTTCTACACCTTTCCAGTCTCTAGCAAGTCCTTCGACAAAGTGATAACGACGTACATACTCGTTGTCAGAGAAGGGAGAGTAATAAGGAGGATCAATATAGACCAATTCTGCTTTACAGTTTCGAAGCGTTAGAGCGTCACCATGACGAGCTTTATTGGACTTTCCGTTATCGAATATTGCAGCATTTACAATATTGACCGCTTCAATAAATTGATCACGGAACGACATCGACAAATCTTTACGGCCATCATCATAACGATAGCCAACATAAGTAAAGATACCGCGTGGACGTTTTTTCAAACATGTACGAATTAAGGATGCCATAGCAAGGGCCCGCTTGTATGGATTTTTCATTGCTTTAATATTAGCCCTTAAAACATCAATCAAACGATTTTCATCGTCCGAGAAATAAAGCCCTCGAAATGTCGTTTCAACAAAATTATCTACCTTTTTTCTTGGTTCCATCAAAGATAAGGTTTCATCACTGGACAAAGTCATTTCGTTATTCTCAATCATTGCTTTTGTGAATATATACGACATTGCCATATAGTCATTGCACATCACACTTTTTCCATACGATTTCAGCATGTAACCAACCACTCCTGAACCTGAAAATAAATCAATCGCTGTTTCAAATTCAAACTGCGATGTAACTGCCCAAATCTCAGACAATAGCTTATTCTTTGATCCCATGTAACGAGTAGAAGGATATAGTGTTGCTTGTTTTGGTAACGTTGTAGGCACTAAGCAAACATTGAATCTAGGTTTAGCTGGAACTGTTACGATTACATCTTCACCAGTACGACCTTTGCTATTACATGAAATATAACGTTTAGTCTGCACTACTTCGATGGTAAAATTGCAGTATAATTCATGCACAAGCGGATGATTCGAGTTTGTCAGAATGATATTACAACCCAGCTCGTGTAAACGCTTTACCTCTGCTGCTAGCTCTATATGATCCTCTTCGTAAAATTGCTCCTTGGTATACCGCTTGAAGTCAGAATATTCTGAAACTGGCAAATATGGTGGATCAAGAAAAATAAAGTCGCCTGGTTGGGCGTATTCCTTTAAAACAGATTTATAGTCTGCGCAAATAATCGTAGTTTCTCTTAATAAGACAGATGCAGCTCTAAGTGCCTCTTCATCTAAAATTTTAGGATTCTTGTAGCGTCCAAATGGCACATTGAAATAACCTTTCTTATTTACTCGATAAAGGCCGTTAAAGCATGTCTTGTTCAAAAAAATCATGCGGGCTGCCGCTTCTGCCTGCGGTAAATTTTTCCAATCTTGGGAACGAACTGCATAGAAAACATCATTACTGTTCTGATAGCGATTAAACTGATCTATCATCCCATCAACATCATTTGCAACTACACGATACAAATTGATTAACTCTGGATTACTATCTGCAATAACTCCTCCAATAGGCTTAACTGCAAAAAAAAGTGCCCCACCTCCGAAAAATGGTTCAATATATCGTCCATATTTTTTCGGCATCTTTGGAATAATCTCAGCAAGAAGTTGATTTTTTCCTCCTGCCCATTTTAAGAGCGGCCTCGCTACTAATTCTTTAGTTCGCCTTAACGAAAATGATTCATTTACCATACTTACTTTCTCCAGAAACTAATAAGAGAAACTATCTGAAAAAAATCAAAGACATTACAACATAGTTTCATGATAAATTATAGCCAAAATTTATTAAGACTAAAATTCATAATCACTATATTCTTCCATCTTTACCTAAAGTTGCTTTATTTGTCCTTTTTCCTTTCCCGAAAAAAGATATAATGAAATCCAAACATATCACCCAAAAAGGAGCTGAAGAATGGCAAATGAAAAGCAAGAGGAAATCCTGAAGAAAGAAAAGATACAAGACTTCGAGCAAGACATCCGTACCATGTCCAAAAATGAGCTGATAAAGCATTTCTCTTTCAAAGGAAAAAAATCCGTCAATACAACCCTGCTCATCAAAAATCTTATCTGGCAAGGCTATACCTGGATTAAAAACGGCAAGATGGAGCCGATAGAGGGAAACATCCGATCCTTTTGGTATATGAACGTCAAGCCTATTCTCTCTCGTCTTGGCTTCAATACAACAGGAAGGAAATTTGCAGAGAAGCTCTACGATGTTTTGGTAGAGATGATCGTTGATTACAGGCTCTTTCGCTATATGGATATGGGCTTTCTGGATGAAAGGCAATACCAGCGAAGCATTGGCAAGG
>CALKWO010000110.1 GCA_938003875.1 uncultured bacterium | reverse complement strand
CCCTAACATAAATTCTTATTTGTGTTTATCTGTGTTTATCTGTGGTTCTCTTTAAAAATCAAAAAAGTTCACTTACAAGCTGCGGAATATAGGATCAAGGAAGATCGGGGGGATTTGGTGGAAGGTTAAGGTCATGAAAAAAGGGGCAACGCATCTGATTTGTTTATTTGTTTTTTAACCAGCCGCCTTGAAAAGATGCTTTTTTCAAACCTGTAACAAGGAGAGGACATCTTTTCATCGTTTCCCATAGGAGTCCACTATAGTAGTTTTCTATCATAAGCACGATTGGCCCATTGTCTATTCCTAGCCAATCTGGGCCTATCCAGACATCGGACGAATAGGTCGCGTTGAAAGCATCGTAAAACCCATATTTTCCCATGATTCTGTCACCATAGAGGCTATACATTTTTTTCAAAGCAGGGATACATATCTCTGGAGCAAAGGGAATCGAGCCTCCTGCTGCTGTGGGTGCTATTGTTCCATCGTCCTGGATTTCTACAAGACTAGCTCCTCTTGCCAAATAGGTATGGAAGATTCGTTTTGTTCCTTCGAGAATACATTCTGTATTGTCAGGGCCATCGCAGGCTGTCAGTCCCCAAATTTCAGCACTATAGCCTTTCCATTGGGAAGGGTTCGCTATGCAATAGGCTCTGTTGGAATAGGTCGCTTTTCGAGAGTTGATAAAATAATCGCTTCCTCTCTCTCTCATATATTCATCTTGTATTCCCTGGAAATCTATCCATATATGAGAATATTGGTGTCCAAAAAGAGGAGAAAAATTTACATGAAGCTGACCATAAAAATCTCCCCAAAGATATGTTTTTGTCCATTCCTTCCAAGAATCAGAAGAAATGGGATAAGAAGGAGAGGCTAGTGCCAGGACATACAAAAGCATTGCTTCATTATAGCCCTTCCAGTCAGCATCCAGGAATCCGCTCTCTGGACACCAGCCCATAGAAACCAGGGGAGGCCGTGCCTGCATCCATTGCCAGTCTATACGCAAATAGATTTTCTCTGCATAGTCCCGAATTTGCTTCTCTATGGGGTCTTCTTTATCGAAATACGCCTGGCAGGAAAGAATCCCCGCAAGCAAAAGCGTAGTATCTATAGAAGAAAGCTCTACATTTTTATATCGAAGGCCTGTTTCCATGTCTAAAAAATGATAGAAAAAGCCTTTATATCCAGTGCATTTCTCTGGATCGGTTCCCTGGGGAGCTTCCCAGAAAAATTTTAAGGTTGTCAGCACTCTGTTGGCTGCTTCTTGCCTGGAAATATACTTTCTTTCTATGCCAACCAGGTAAGAAGAAAGGGCAAATCCTACGGCAGCGATACTACAAAAGGATTTTGTAGGATAGCGGTCTGGCGTAAGACCATTTTGGGGATTGGTCAATTCCCAAAAATATAAAAAAGATTTATATTGCAATGACATGAGAAAAGAATCATGAACTTTAGGTTTTTCCTCACTTCTGGCTATCTGTGTCAGACAAAAAAAAATACAAAAAAATAAAATTTTTTTCATCATGAAATCCTCTTGAGAACAAAGGAAACTTTAAAAAGATGAATGAAGCTCTTTGGGATGCAGTTTTTGGATCAGAGAAACCAGTTTTTCCAGGGAAACGGGTTTTTCCATAATATAGTATCCTTGCTTCTGGAGCATCTTCATCTCTGCTTCTTCATGAGAATAAGGACTCAGGATGATAACAGGTATCTTTTCTACAAACTCTAGTATCTCTTCAATATCTTTTGTCAGCGCAGACATCGAAGAAAGAGAGGAGAAATCCAATACCAAAATAGAAGCTGCCCCAAAGCGTACTTTCTCTAATATATCTTCTGCTTTGGTATGATGTATAGGTTTAAGATCTCGTCTCCGCAAGAGTGTGCAAAGTGCATTTCCACTAGATTTATCAGGATTATATATCAATAAATTAGTCACGGTAAGACGCTTTCCAAAAAGAAGATAAGATATTTCCAAGTTTTGTAACTTCGGGTAAATAGAAATTTTGTTGTAAAGATAAGCATTAAAAATGCATACGGATAAAACCTAAACCTCATACAGGTTAAGCAATAATTATTTACTTTGCAATGATTTGTAGCCGCAGGGTTGCGCCAAAAATGGCTATCTATTGGTAAAAGATGGCCTTCAGCGCAATCCCTGCGTCTTTTGCCAATAGATGGTATTGAGCAAAGACGCAGGGATTGCGCTGGCGTTGGACTTTTGAGAAGCACCGACTTTTTCGGCGCAACCCTGCGGCTACAATCTTATGTCGATTCTGATTTCGACCGATGGAAAGATCACTAGAGATAAAATCACAATTTTTTCATGGAACTCATTATTTCCATGTTATATTAGCGGGTTTTCGTGGTGGTATCTTATGGTAAGAATATTTAGGATAACCTATCATCATGGCACCATATATTTCATTTCCTTCAGGTATTTTCAAGGCTTCCACCAATGGCGGATAGTGTTTGGCAATAATCATCAGAACGCCAGCCCAGCAAGTTCCTATTCCATAGGTATAAGCCATCATATCAAAGCAAGTAAGAGCTATAGTGCAGTCTGTAGTTGGCATATAATTTTCTTTTTTAGCATGAGTCACAACAATATGGGGAGCATTGCGCAAGAAAACATCATTGCCTTTCTCCCATGCTTGTAGCATCGCTGGGTTAAAGCCGATCTGTCTTGCGCCTTCTGCAATAACTCCTGCGATTCGCTGTACTTCTTTGGCATCTTCGATAACCAGCCATTGAACAGGTTGTAGATTGGCAGCAGTAGGTGACCATCTTGTTGCATCTATAAGATGGGCAAGAACATCATGGGGTACTGGTTTGTTCTTGAATTCTCTAACAGAGCGATGCTCTTTTATCATTTGCACCATCGCTTCTTTTGATACAGCCATGTCTTTTTTCACAGGTGCTAAATCTTTGGGGGAAACGCCTCCTATCGATAAGGCTTCAAAATGGCATACTGAAATACAATGCCCGCATCCTACGCATATTTTTTCGGCGTCCTGGACTGCCTGGGGGATCTCATTTTTATTTTGTATGATTAACCCCATAGGGCATGCCAGAGCGCAAATCCCATCCAATTTACATTTTTGCGAATCAATGGTAATAAAAGACATAGTATTTTCCTTTTTTAAACATAGTTGTTTTTCTGAAACCATGTTACCGCTTTTTCCAGAGCGTTTTCTACGCTTCCAGGATTGTAGCCTAGTTCCTGTTTTGCCAGAGAGCTGTCAAAAAACATAAATTTTTTTGCCATACGAACCCCATCGAGAGGGATGGCCGGTTCTTTGCCTGTGCATCTGGCTAAAAGCTCACTAACTTTGCCAGCACTGTAAGCTATCCAGTATGGCATACGTATTTTAGGAGCTTTTTTGCCACTGATTTTTGCCAGGATTTCCAGGATTTCGATTAATCGTAGATTTTGGTTCCCCAGAATATAGCGTTTTCCAATCTGGCCTTTCTGCGCAGCCAGGATATGTCCTATGGCAACATCTTCTACATCCACAAGGTTCAGGCCTGTTTCCAGGTAAGCTGGCATTTTTCCCTGGAGGAAGTCCAGGATGATTTTTCCTGTAGGCGTAGGCTTTACATCATAGGCACCAACAGGCGCGCTTGGATTTACAATAACTACAGGCAATCCATCTTGTGCCATCTCTCTGACTACCATTTCTGCCAGATACTTGGATTTTTTATAATCGCCAATCATATCTTCTATACCAGCTTCGTTTTCTTCTGTGGATGGCACTTTTCCTGGTACGATCTTGATAGCAGCGACAGAGCTGGTATAGACGATTTTTTCCAGATTCATCTGGGCTGCTATTTCCATGAGATTTCTTGTGCCTTCCACGTTGATGTCATAGAATATCTTGGGATCTTTTTCCCATAAACGGTAATGAGCCGCTACATGGTAAAGATGGTTGCATCCTTGTAGTGCCTGTTTCAGCGATTCTTTATCTCTGATGTCTCCATAGACTACATCGACTGGCATATCCTTCAGATGAGAAGGTAGCTGCCTGACTAAAACTTTTACGCTATGGCCTGTTTCCTGGAGTTTTTTAGCAACCCAATATCCTACAAAACCAGAAGCCCCAGTTACTAAGGCTTTCATCTATTTTTCCTCCTGCCATGCCCATAGATGGACTTCATTGAAAAGGTTGATCAGTCCATTGATTTTGGTGTTTCCATAAGGCACTGTATATTTTGGGCCTGTTGGGGCTATCCTTAGAGAAGGATTATACATGATGATATGTCGCCGACTCCAAAGATATATATAGGGAGGATCATGGTGCAAAATTTCATGGGCTTTTTTCCAGGCATTTTTTAAAAGCTGAATGTCCGTAACGCTTTTTGCCGCTATTGCCAATTCATTGATACTTGTATTACTGTAAGCTCCATAGTTGGTATTTTCGATGTCCTCTGAGCTTCCTTTATAAAACATCCTGTACAGGCTTGGAGTTCCTGTGATTTTGATATTGCGATAAGCCAGGTCGAATTTTCCTTGTCTGAGTCTGGGATAGTATGTCTGTCCATCCAGATAGTCGAGTTTGACCTTGATGCCTATCCTGGCAAAGTCTTCTTTCAAGGCACCACATATCTCTTTTACAAGAGGATTCTTTCCTTCAGGATTGTTTGCAATCAGAGTGAGTTCTGGGAATCCTTCTATTTTATTGTTTCTGAAAACAAGGGTATTCAATATCCCGACAGGAATCGAAGAAACTCGTTCCAATCTTTTTACAAAGATACGTTGCCCTCTTACAATGCGTAAGCGGAAAACATTTTGTTGCTCATCGGAAAGACCTGCCAGAACATCTTCGATCCCTCTTACATCCTTTCTCTCTACAGAAAGAATTTGATCTCCTCTCTCCAGCTCTTCTCCTTCTTTGGATATCAGGGAAGAAGAAACGTAGACCTTATCGGATGTTTCATAAAGATCAAGTCCCCATTTACAATAAAGATATAAAAGGGAGTATGCTTTCTCTGCGCTATCAGAATAGGGTGCAACTGTCAGATTATAAAAAAAATTCCTTCTGGGAAGTGGCCCAGAAATGATCTCTCCTTCACCCCCTAGTGTCTTTTGGAGGATCAATTTTTTCCGAGATGCGTAATTCAAGGCTTTTCTGACAACAGGCAATTTCAGATAAGGCTGATAGCAGTTAAAAACAAAGGCACTATAGGAATCGTCAGAATAGACAGAAGTCACTGCTTTGGGATAAGAATTAAGAATGTAGCTTCTATCTGCCTGGGTTACACTGGTAAGCAAATGCACTCTTCCCGAAATGAATTGTTCATTTCTGTTGATAACAGCTTTAGGGAAAGCCTGCATCTTTAGTGACTCAATATGGTTGAGATTTTTGGGCAAAGCCAGGTTTTTATAATAAGGATGCTGAGGATTTCTCTTGAAAAGAATATAGCTGTTGTCTTCGACTTTTTCTATTCTGTAACGACCATAACCAATGTCTGTCTGCCTTGTCTTACTGACAAATGCTTCTGATGGCCTATCGGATTTCTCGTATGCTGCTTTATTCACCAAAGGGAAATAAAATTCTCCTGGTTTAGGAGGCATAGCAGAATCCGCAAAGAATGCATCAAAGCTCTGGTTGCCTTTTTTGGTAATGGAGATATTCGCGTTGCCTATCCAGCTATTTTTGTTGAATTTTTTATAGTCCAGAGCAAACAAAACATCTCCATAACTCAAAGGCCTGCCATCTTTCAGCAATGCGTCTACCATGTTAAAATTCAGTACTTGCTTATTCCCCAGATCAATGGTCTGCCAGCTTCCAAGACAAGAACGGTAAGCAAGCTGGCCTGGCCGAATTTCATAGATATCCAGAAGAGAATCACAGGAAAGTTTGATGATTCTGCCTTCGACTTCTGTCTGGAAGCGTGCAAGAGGATCCAGGCGATAATCCCGTAAATGGCTTATAAAGCTTAGAGGAAATTCCATTTCAGCATAAACAAGCTCTTGCGAAAAAAGACTGGGAAAAAACAATATAAAAAGCAATATTGCACAACAGAAAGGTTTTAAAATCATAGATTTTCTCTCCGATTTAGTCCAATTTTTCCCATATTTGGTTTTCGGCATAAGGGTCTTTGGGAATGTTTTCTTCTTCTGCCATATATAAAGAATAGATATTCTCTGGAAATTCGGAAACAATTTGATCCAACAGAATATGGGCAGAACGTCCATCTCCTGTTAAGCAGAAAATATCAAAGAGAATAAAAGCGATTTTATGTAATGGATCGTTCCATAGTTTTTCGATCTCAGCGCGTTTTTTCTCCCTGGAAGCAAGACGATAGAAGGAAATTTTTTTCCCTCCTAGAAAATATTCTTCTTTCCATTGAGCAGAAGAGAACTGTTTGGCAATATCAGAAAGAGAAATATCTTGTTTCCAGGCAATCAAAGCCTGACCGATATCTTCTTTTTCTTTTTTCCCATCATGAGTTTCAAAGATGAAATTCTTTCCTGCTTTTTCTAAATCGCCTTTGATCCAATAAAACCAGGCTATAGCACTCCAGAAACGCTTTCTTGAAGCATCGTAAAGTTTTTGATTTTCTTCCGTGAATTTTCCTTTACTCTCGTTCAAAAAATCTAATCCCTTTTCCCATACAGGAACAGGATCAGGAAGAAAACCGCCAAAAGTAAAAAGAATATCGCAAAATATTAGAGATTGTTGTAAAGAAAGATTCGTCTTTTCTAAAGTTACCTGAAAATCATGAATAGGAGAACTGGAACGGAAGACGGAAATCTTTTTCAAATCCATTCTGTAATCCCATCCTGAGGGAAATAATATTTCTTTTTTCTTTTCGGGGGCAAAAAAATTTCCTAAAAGAATTCCACAGGCTGCTTCTTCTTTTTGCTCAGGGGATATAGCATTTTGGTAAATTATCTCAAAGAGAGACTCTCCTTCATTCCCTTGCTTTTGTTTCAAATTCTCCCATGCTGAGAGTAGTGCTAAATCCCATGCTAGATTTTTATGCAAGGGCATTTTTTCTATAATGGAAGAGACAAAATGTTCATGGCCTTCCAGCAAAACAAACTGCATAAGCAGAAAATAAGCCAAAGGAATGTCTTCTCTTTTCATAATTTCATAGAAACCATCTCTCCTGTCCAGGGGAATAGTTTCCATTGTGGTGAAAGATTTTCCATGCCAGTAGCCTCGTGTTTCTGGTTTCCATAGGTTGATTTTCTCTTCCCAGGAAGATTGCTTGTCGAATAAACGACAAACAATACTGCCCAATCTCGCTTCATCCTGGTCTATTCCATGGCAGGATTTTGCTGCTAAATCGAATTCGATGGAGGCCTTTTCCCAATTTTTTTCTTCATAGTATGTCCTTGCCTTTTGTAGAGGGTCTTCCTGAGCAGAAGTATTTATTTTTTCTTCATTGCAAGAACACAAAAAAAGGCTCAAAAAGGCAATCCCGATAATACAAGAAAGTTTCATAAAGAAAACATCCTTTCTCTAGTTTCCACCTTCCATGATATTGCCTTCTACATAGTCAGGCTGCACTTTCTTTATGTCTTCTCTTGCTTTACTGTATTCTTTTTTCAGGACATTCATATCTTCTTTTGTTTGATATAATTCCATTTCCATCTTTTTCAGCCTGGATTGGATTTCATTGATGCTTTGCTGTTGTAACTCAATGCTGTTTTTAAGAGATTCATTGCTCTGGCAACCTGAAAATAAAACAACGATACACAAGATAAATAGAATTTTAGACATTTTTTTTTCCTTAAGTAAAAATGGTTCATATTATTATGAATTTTGTTGCATACTATTCTTTTTGGGGATGGCGTTCACCCCATCCTATAAAAGAGGGGAGATAGAAGAAACGAAGAGTGTTTTCGCCTTCTTCTTCTTTATACTCAAAAAGTCCTCCTAAAACAGAAAATCTTTTGCTATCCTGTGTCTGATTTTTGACTTTTTTATAGGAAAAGAATAGAAACCGATGATAGAGAGATTCTTCATCTGCTTTATATTGATAGAGAGGGCCTAGCATATTGAAAGTTTTTTTGCCTTGTGGGCCTTTGCTGTAATCAAACACAGTAAAAAAAGGTGCCCATGCCTTTTGAAAGCCTTCTGGCAAATAGTCTTCAAACCAAAAAGGACTGATAGCACGATAGCGGTATGTGCCATCTTCTTTTTTTTCATAATCGCACAGAGGCCAGATTTTTGTACGACTTGATTCCTGCCCATCCGCTCCTTTTCCTTTTCTCCAATGGCTCCAATAGAAAGGAAGGATATAGCGACTTTCTTTTTGATAGGTAGTGTATTCGCTTTTTGTATGCCAGTAAATGGGCCACAGGAGGATCAGATCATCTTCTTTGCCTTCAGGAGTGATCTTTATTTCTGATTTCCAGTAAAAAGGCCAGATTCGTAATTCCTCCATGGTTTTGTCTTTGCGGGTTTTAAAAAAAGGCCAGGGACAATTGTATTCGCTATAACCGCTTTCACTGTTTTGGGCATAGGAAAAAAACGGCCATAGAAAGCTTCTGGAGACAGAAACATCGCTTGTCGCCTGCCCATAAAAGGGAAAAAACATAAATTCTTTACGAGGGTGCTTCTTGTCCAGATCTTCTTCGTTGTAGTGAAAAAAAGGCCACATATAGGAGCGTCGTCTGAATTTGCCTTCTTTTTCATATTCACTGTAAAACATGCAGTAAAAACGAAATTTTTTCCCTCCTCCATCCCCGAATCGGAATAAAGGCCAGAGATAACCTCTGGTTACATACTCTCCATCTCTTGCCTTTACATAGAATGGAAAGGGGGTCATGGTAATTTCATCATACATCAAAAGGCCTTTGATGTTGCCCCATAATGTCATATATAGATAGCTGCCTTCTTTGGTATCTGTACCACCTAAAGTTATAAAAGGCAAAAAAAACCAGTCGTAATCTCTCTCCCCAAAGTCGGGTCTTTGAATATCACGGGAATAGTACATGGGAAGAACCCAGATTTTTTTGTCATCAGGCGTAAGCTTTGCATAGATAAAAGGCCATGCAAACATAAGCTGTGTGTTATCCTGGTCTTTAGCAAATTCCCCTACAAATAAAGGCCGAAAAGCATAGCTCTGGAGTTTAGGTGTATCATGGTAAGAATACAGCGAGGCTGCAATATCCAACCGTGTTTCCTTTTTTTGTTCATCTTTTTCATAGTAGACCATAGGCCATATATCAAGTTCTTTTATGGTCTGGCAACCAGATAAAAAAAGATAGAGCATAGCAAACAACATGACAGGCATGAACTCAGTCTTCTTCATGAGAAATGTTCTCCATAAGATTTGCTTTTTCGTCTTTTTTGCCATCTAAGATTTTTTCCACTGCTTTTTTATGAATGTATTGAATGCAATTTTTTATTAAATATTTTTGTGTATAAGATCGATGAAGTTTAAAATGTAGCGTAGCCGCAAAGTTTCCCTTGCTGTCTAAAATAATATGCCGCGTATTGGGTACCTGGTAGCCACGCTTGCAGGCTGTGTGGCCCACGATCAAAATATCACACCCAACCCTTGTAGCAAATTCATCTGCAGCTTGCTGGCTAAGATCACGTCCCCATACAAGTTTCTCTACCATTGCTTTATCTTTTTCTTTATTTCCCGTTCCTTGTCGGAAGAAAGAAAGAGAATAGTGGTGAACATATTTTTTTAAAGGAGTCGAATGGCAGATAAAAATTTTATTAGGAGCTATACAGGCAAGAGGCATGGTTTTCATGAAATCCAGCATAAGCTCCCGAATAGCATCGAACTCCTGCCCATATTCTTTTTTCATACCTTCCAGAAAAAGGATATTATAGCATATTCCACCTTTCAGAATTTCCTTCCCCGTAATTTCTGAAAGCTCATGGTTGCCTAAAATAATATGCACCTGATGAGGATATTGACTTTTGAGGAAAACGATTTCATCGATAAGCAAAAAACTTCGATCTTCTTGTGCTTCATAAGTATGGGTAGGTTCCTGGAGAATCAGATGGCGGTTGGGATGAGACGCAAGGTCAATAGCACTGACAACCTTATTGAAATTTTTCAGGTTACCATGCAGATCCCCCATAACCACAACATCCCCTTCTTTTGGCAAAACAACCAGATCGCCTTGCCTATACTTGTCTTCCATATTAGCACGGATGGCAAGAGCGTAGGTAGATTTTAATTTGATAAGTCTTCTATTTTCAATCAAAAAAAATACTCCATAAAAGGCGTTTTAGAAGGCTGAATTTTTTCTTTTGTGTATTGGTCAAAGTGATCCTGTGCAAAATGAGTAGTGCTATGACAATAGCATCTACTCCATTTTGCGGTTCTAGCATACTTTTAGAGAAAGCACTATTTGTATCTTCTCTTAAAATATGTTCAATATCATTTTGAAATTTTTTCTTTTGCTTTTATTAGTTATAGCAAGGCAAAAAAAGAATTGCAAGCTATTTTTATTGGTTCTCAGAAATAGATCAACAGTGGAGTTATTGACAGAGGGTGTCTTTACTCTTTGCGCTGAAAGATTCCTATATAGTTTAGACTGCATTTAGCACTAAACCTATAATTTCCTATATTCTCAAAATTTCCATTGATACTTGATTTTTTTTTTGCTATACTTATATAAATAAATTAAAGAGAGTAATATACTATCGCAATTATCCTTTTATCGAAGGGAAAAATAATGGAGGAAATTTTGGAGTATTTATGGAAAAGATAAAAAAAATTATTGATGCTTTAAAATCAGGAAATTGGGAAGAAGGCCAGAATCTTTGGATGGATGCTCTGGCACAAGGTATAGAAAAAGTCGAGCCTTTGAAGGAAGCAATGCAAGAACTTTACAGGCGAGGCCAACACAAATTGGCTCTGGAACTTTTAAACTTTACGGTTTCTTCCTGTGCGGATTCTGGCAAACCAAAACTCTGGCTCGAATCGCTGCGCTTACTATCTAACTATAATCCTTCTGACAAAAAATTAGTAAAACAATACACTCAGGCATTTCTTCAAACCTACCAGGATCGTTCTTATCTCAATGAATGGGTCAACAAGGTTCAATCAAAAAATTTTCCTCCTGCTAAATATATCGAAACACTAGATAAGCTGGTTCTTTTTAAAGAAGGAAGCGTTGTAAAGCATAAAAGTGGGTGGGGAATAGGGAAGGTCAGAGCCATTGACCACGAAAAACTGGAAATGATTGTGGATTTAGAAAATCATAAGAACCACCGTATAGAAATCTTTGCAGCTTCTGATTGCCTTATTCCCTTAGAAGATGATAATTTTGAAGCTTTAAGAGCATACAATCCTACTTTTCTAAAAGAAGAAGCCCATGAAAAACCATTAGAGCTTCTCTATCGCGTACTCCGATTTCACAACGAGCCTGTTGGCTCCAAAGAGATCAAAGAATATTTATGCCCTAAAGTGATCGATGATAAAGAATGGAGTAAATGGTGGACTAATGCCAGAAAACTGCTTTTGAGTGATCCTTATGTAGAGACAGGGGACAGCTCTCATGCCAAGTATAGCTTAAGAAAAGAGCCTATGGCCTGGGAAGATGAAATAAAACATAGCTTCGATAAAGCAGAAATAGTAGAAAAGCCCCTTGTTGTATTAGAGTATCTTAAAAACCCAGAAGCAAAGCAAAACTATCCTCATTTTTGCCAGGTTTTGCTCCAGCAATGCCAGGAGCATTTGAACAAAGGCAAATTTTGGTATGCGTTAGAATTGTATTTGATTTTAAGAGAATGCCAACAAAAGGCTAAAATCAATCTAGAAATCAAGATCACACTTCCTCAAATCGTCAAAGGCAATGCGATTACTATCTTCAACAATCTACGAATTCCATCCTTATCTCAGCAAACATTAGAAATTCTTTTAGCAGAAGAACCTGCTCTGGAGCATCATCTTTCCCAAATTTTCAAGAAAACAAGCGATCTGGGAAGAGATACCCTATATAAATACCTGAACAAAAATGCAGACCTTATAGAGAAGCATCTTTCTAAAATATGCCGCGAGATTTTTTATGATCCACTAGGTTACCCTGATGCTTTAATATGGCTTGCAAAGCAAATTTTTGCCAATAAGATTGCTTCTGACCCCAATATCCCGGGGTTCTTCGATGTTTTACAAATGCTCTTGAGTACAGGTGGGACACTAAAGGCCTTGAGGCAAGTAGAGTCTGTCAAAAAGATCAACAAAATCTTTTCCATAAATCTTGTAAAAAAGATCGTTGAGAATGTAGATAACATGCAGGCTCAACAACTTCTAAAATCTCTCGACGAAGGAAATTTTTTGCCCTATACTTTCAAACAGACCTTGCAGCAAAATTTAAGAGAAAAATTCAAAGATCTTGGCAAGCAGGTTCAATATATTTATACTACAAAATCAGGTTTGAATAAATATGAAAGAGAACTACAAGATCTGATGCTGAATAAGTATGAACAGAACCGCAAAGCAATTGGCGAAGCTTTATCCTTTGGTGATATCAGCGAAAATGCAGAATTGGATGCTGCCAGAGAAATTCAATGGCAACTCACCAACAAAGCAAAAGAAATGCAAAACAACATCGCTCGCGCTATGGTGATTGATTTTTCCAATGTAGAAACATCCATTATCAATATTGGAACCCAGGTTACATTGCAAGATGAACAGGGTAAAAAAATCCAATATACTATTTTAGGCCCCTGGGATGTAAAGCTGGATAAAGGCATTATTTCCTATATGAGTGAAATCGCTAAGAAACTTTTAGGCGCGAAGTTGCAAGAAACAGTAGAATTGCCTGCTGGCAAATTCCAGATTATTGCCATTGATAAATATCAAGAAGAACTAGAAGCTAGCCATACATAGAAAGTATCTTTAAAGAATTTTTGCCACAGAGAACCCATCTGTGGCTGTTTCTTTTTTCTCCTTTTTATAAAATCATAAAATCCGCTTTATTTATAAGTTATGCAGAAAACAGCACAGCCTTCTGTTCCCTATAAAATAGACAAAACCTTGTTATATCCTAAAACAGACCAACAGTTGATACAAATTTTTTTGGAGGGATATAACGAAGCGATTGGTATTTTAGTGGAAAGATACCAGAGGCAGTTGTATTTTCTTTGCCTTCGTATATTAGACGATCACGAAGATGCTTTAGAGGTGGTTCAAAAAACTTTTATTCAAGTGATAGAAAAATTATCTACTCTTCAAAATCATAATTCTTTTAAAACATGGTTATATCGTATTGCCCTGAATCTAAGCTATAATTTTTTACGAGAAAAACAAACCTACAATAATACCCTTAAAAATTTGCCCGTGGATATACCTTACTGTCTCGATGACCCTGTGATGAATGAAGAAAGAAGAGTACAGCTAAAAGAATTTTTGGATGAATTGACAGAACGACAAAGAAATGCTATCCTTTTACGTATATACCATAACCTCTCGTATCAAGAAATTGCTGAAGTTATGGGATGCCAGGAGGTCACAGCAAGATCTCACTTTCATTTAGGACTTAAGAAACTTGCAACTAAATTTAAAAAATGTGGTTTGACACTATGAAATGTGAAAAAGTTTTAAAATATATAACAGAATATACCTGCAATGAGCTTCCCTTTTTTATTCATTGGAGGATAAAAAGGCATATCAAAAATTGCAAATACTGCCAGGACGAAGTCCGCGGAATAGCCAATGTATTGGATTTTTTGGAGTCTAATACATTGCCTGAGCCATCGCCAGAAATATGGCAAGAAATGAAGGAAAATGTTCTGTCATCAAGCGCAAGCAAGCTTTGTCATCCCCATTTCTCTTTGCCTGGAGTTCCTTTTTATCTTCGCTATGGTTTCTATTTTTCAACTTTAGCAGCAGCCATTCTTTTGGTCTTTCTGATCTTTTCTCCTTTTTCCGATAAAAAAAGAGATAGCACAGCGATGCTCTGGACATTCTTTCATACAGATCTTTGGGATTTTTCTGGCTTTTTTGGAAAAGTGGACAATTCCAGGCTGGCAAAATTTACCCCAGAGATTGAGCAAAGATTCAAAGTGCGATTGAAAAAAGAATTAGATCTAAATAGCCAGGATGAATCCAGGCTTTTTCCCTTATTGCAGAATTTTAGTAGCAAGATGAGGGAATATTGTTATAGCTATGGTTATGCTCTTTCAGCACTTTCTTTAGCTATAGAGCAGGATAAATCCAATGAACTGGACGACTGGCTTTTGAAAATTCATAGCATTCGTGAAAAATGGACAGATTCCCGATGGCAACTTTTAAAAGAAGTGCGTTTTATTTTAAACGAGAAGCAATTTGCACGATTCCTAATCTTTACAGAACGTTTGCCCCAGGAGATTAAAAATATTTGCCTGGAAGTATGGGAAACAAAAAGTTGAGTTTTAGAGGTATCAATATGGAAATTTTAATTAAAAATGCTTGTTTGGTAACTTTTACAGAAGAGTATGGTGTAATACCAGAAGGGTATTTGTATATCAAGGATGGAAAGATCCTTGCCTTGGGAGAGGGCGACTATACAAAGCAGTCTGCCCAAGCCAAAATCATAGATGCAGGACAAAAAATCGTTATGCCTGGTTTTGTCAATGCGCACATGCATTGCTATAGCACTTTTGCCAGAGGTATGTCTTTAGGCGATACGCCGCCTTCCTGTTTTGTGGAAATCCTCGATAAGCTCTGGTGGCGTTTGGACAAAAAGCTCACAAAAGAAGACCTTTATTATAGCACATTGATCCCTGCTATGGAGGCCATACGCTCAGGAGTGACTACGTTCATAGACCATCATGCAAGCCCCAATTGCATTCCAGGTTGTCTGGATGAATTGGAAAGGGCACTGAACGATGCTGGCATGAGAGGAATTCTTTGCTATGAAGTATCAGATCGAGATGGAAAAGAAATTGCATTGCAGGGATTGGAAGAAAATATCCGATGGATAAAAAAAAGTCAGGCAAAGCAAAATTCCTTGATTCAAGGCACTTTTGGCCTTCATGCTTCTTTTACAGTTATGGATGACACCATGGAAAAAGCTGTAGAAGCAGCCAAAAAACTGGGAGTTGGTCTACATTTGCACGTAGCAGAAGATCATGCAGACCAGACAATCACTCTGCAGAACACCAAAAAACGAGTTGTCAAAAGACTCTGGGATTCAGGAGCATTAGGCAGCAAAAGCATAGCTGCTCATGCAGTTTGGGTCGATGAAGAAGAAAAAGACTTACTTGCCCAAAGTGGCACCTGGACTATTCATAATCCTAGAAGCAATATGAACAATGCAGTAGGAGCTATGGACTTTCTTGGTATATTGGGAAAAGGCACCAAAGTTTGCCTTGGAACGGATGGGATGGCAGCTTCCATCTGGCCTGATCTAAGAACCGCAGCACTGATCCATAAACACGAAAAAAGAAATCCCAGAATCGTATGGAATGAACTCCTTACACTCCTGGAAAACAACTATCGCCTGGCCAATGAATTTATTCCCGTTCGACTCGGAAAGCTAGAACCACAAGCAGCAAGCGATGTAGTCATCTATAACTATATTCCTCCTACACCGATAACAAAAGACAATTTCTTAGGCCATTTCTTATTTGGTTTTGCCCATGTTCAGGCCGATACAGTTCTCATCCATGATAAAATCGTTTTAGAAAATGGCCAGTTTGTTTTTCTTGATGAAAAAGAAGTGGCCAGAAAATCTCGCGAACAAACACTCAGCTTCTGGAAACGCTTCGCTGCGAAGTAAGGTGCTGTTTAGGGCGTATTTAATGTTTAGGGGAACGAACCACAGATAGACACAGATAAACACA